>JAHLLD010000012.1 GCA_020444325.1 bacterium | reverse complement strand
GTCACGTGACGCTGGAAGTGTACAACGCTCTGGGTGCGAAGGTCGCGACGCTGGTCGACGGCGTGCAGGAAGCTGGCAGCTATCAGGCGCAGCTGAACGCGACCGGACTCCCGACAGGACTTTACTACTACACAATGCGCGCTGGATCGTTCAGATGCAGCCGAACAATGCTACATGCCCTGTAACTGGCATGCGCTCTAATTATGACAGACGAGAGTTTTCGTTTTTTTCCATTGATATGTGAGAGTATCATGCACACACACACAACATCACTGTTCAGCTTTGTTCTTTCATTCGTCTTGCTTCTCCTGACGGGGGCAACAGCGGCGGCACAGTCCACCGTGGAGGTTACTCCCGAAGTAAGTACTGTATCACCTGGTTCAACGGTCACGATCAACATCAAGGTGAACAACGTTTCCGATCTGCACACGGTGGTCGTAGGCGTCGCATTCGACAAAAATATTGTCAGCTTTGTGGGGACATCCGTTGGGAGTTTTCTGAAATCGAATGAGCAAGGTTATTCGGTGTTTTACTACGAGAAGCTGATGCCAACCACAGATCCGGATTCCATCCGCGTTGATCAGGCGATCCTTGGGAAGGCGGCAGTAGAAGGTTCAGGTGAAGTATTCTCTGTAACGTTTAAAGCACTTCGTGAAGGAACAAGTGCCATTCGTGTCCAGAATATCGAGCTTCGGAACTCTCCCAACTACATTATTGATGCATCCCCCTTGCATGGCACTATCGTTGTTGGAGAAAGCAGCAACCGGAGTCCGGAAATCACTTCCGAGCCAGAAGACCGTGCTGTAGTTGGAGAGCAATACAGCTATCGAATCCAGGCACAGGATCCCGATGGTGATCAACTTGAATACAGTCTCATTGAAGGTCCGGCATTTCTCAGCTTCGATGCGGCAAGTGGGACTATCAGCGGTACTCCCGCAGCCACGGGTCGACATGATGTTGTCATGCGTGCGAGTGACGGGAAAGGGGGAACCGCGACTCAGTCATTCAAGCTTGCGGTGTTTCACACAACACACCCACCGACAATACCTGTGCAGATCAGTCCAGCAAATGGAATACGGCTCGATTCGATAGGAGTGACGCTGCACTGGAGTACCTGCACAGATGACAATCCAACCGACATCGTCACTTACATTGTGCGATTGAAATCCTCTAACATGGACACGGTGATCACAGGGTTACCGACAAACGAACTCGTCCTTGACAGTGATGTGTTCGAGTTCAGCCGCCTGTACACATGGACGGTTTCGGCCACGGACGGATACGACACTGTGAGTACGCAAGCATCCTATACGTTCAGAACTCCATCACCAACTCCGGTTGAGGATCTCTCCTCGTCGCTTCCGGCTGATGTCGAGTTGCATCAGAATTTCCCGAATCCATTCCGAAGCAAAACGCAGATCAATTTTTCCCTGCAACACAGCGCCGTAGCACGGCTTGAAGTATTTGATCTGAGCGGCCGCAGACTGGCCACGCTAACACACGCTTCCTTCATGCAAGGGGCGCATCGTGTCGAATGGGATGGGCGTGATGATCAGGGCAAGGCAGTGCCAGCAGGTACTTATCTGGCGGTACTGACCACGCCGCACGTGCAGAAAACCGTCAGTATGCTCCTGTTGCATTGACGCGCACGCCCTGTTGTGCATTCCCTGGATTCCTGAAGTTGTTGCCCGATATCCACCAGGCCATGCCGAATTTTTCTTATTAGCATACGGGACTGCAGGTTGCAGTTCCCGTGTGTGCTTTGTACATTTATAGATGCATTTCGCAAGAAATGCCGTCCGGCTTCGTCCCGCTTCACGGGACTACGCCGGGACTGAGCATCAGGAGGAAGGGTAGACATACTTGGAGAGATGCCGGAGTGGTTGAACGGGGCGGTCTCGAAAACCGTTGTACCCTTCGGGGTACCCTGGGTTCGAATCCCAGTCTCTCCGCACCCCTTATCAAACAGCCCGAAATGCTTATTTTCGGGCTGTTTTCGATAATGCTCAGAACGCTTCTGTACTTGCGAACGCTCGCAACGTAGCATGATTTACTAAATATCGCATATCGCGATACGCAATAATATGCCCTAACTACTTGCATATCAGTAGGTTTATAGGTATTATCGCATATTGCGATATGCGATAATGAATATGGCAGGAATCCAACATAGTATGAAGCCACAGGATGTTGTCATCTTGCTCAAGATCATTGCCCTGAACAGTGATCGATGGCAACAACTTCCATTGGCACATTCCCTGAGCATGAGTCAAAGTGAGGTCAGTCAGTCGGTTGCCCGTTCACGATATGCAGGATTGCTCGACGATACGGGGAAACGGGTGATGCGGAAGGCGTTGCACGATTTCCTGCAGCACGGGTTAGCAGTCGTATTTCCGGCAAAGCCAGGGGCCATCGTCCGGGGCATGCCAACGGCGCATTCCGCTGCCCCTCTTAACCTGGAGATCAGCAGCAATGATAACTACGTCTGGCCTTTTGCCTTGGGTGAGGTCCGAGGGCATGGCATTGCGCCGCTGTATCCTTCCGTTCCGCAAGCGGCCCGGGATGACGCGAGATTGTATGAATTGCTTTCACTGGTCGACGCTCTCCGAGTTGGAAGAGCACGGGAAAAGAACCTCGCAATCCAGGAATTGAAAAACAGGATATGTTGAAGAATACTGAGCAGAACCGGGTAGTAGTTCTGAAGATATCTCGCGCACTCGGGGAAATGAATGAACGAGCGATCTTTGTTGGTGGTGCGACAATAGGATTTTATGTCAACAATCCAGCGGCTGAGGATGCCAGACCGACCAGGGATGTGGATATTACCGTTGAGATCGCAACGCTGGGAGAGCTCGAATCCATTAGGCAGGAATTGGTGAAAAAAGGATTCACGCAGTCTCCCGAAGATGATGTGATCTGCAGGTTCCGGTATGAGAATATCAAGGTCGATGTGATGAGTACGGTGGCTGTCGGTTGGGCCCCGGCCAATCCATGGTTCCCTCAGGGATTTGCTCAAAGAGTAACGGCACGAATCGAGGGCCATCAGATACAGTTGCTTCCGTTGCCTCATTTTCTTGCATCAAAGCTTGCTGCCTACAATGAACGGGGCGGAACAGATCCCCGAACAAGTCATGATCTCGAGGACATCGTGTACGTCATTGACAATAGAACTGATATTGTCGACCAGATCAACAATGCGTCGAATGATGTCAGGCGGTATCTGCAGGAACAGCTCGGATTGATATTGAATGACGACCTGTTGCAGGAAGCCATACTTGGACATTTAGAATACGAAACTCGTGAAGCAAGGTATGGCAGAATTGTTCAATGCATTGAACAAATAGTTCAATTCGGTTGAGAGGCTCGGAGCTTGGGATAATGAATTCGCTGCCGGTGGAACGATTCCATCATAGAAACACATGGTTGTACCAAGGTCTCGAAAACCGATGTGCCCTTCGGGCTACCCTGGGCTCGAATTCCAGTCTCTTCGCACCCAATATCAGACAGCCCGAAATGCTTATTTCGGGCTGTTTTTGTTTAGGTCCAGCATGCTTCTGTACATGTGTGCACTTGCTGTCTACTGCTATCCGCCGATCGGGGATGGTGATGGGGATAATGACCTCGAGGTCGTACTCATGTGCTTCGCCGATCAACGCACCCTCAATACTGCACGCAAGAATGTAAAAAAACGCCGGTTAACATAAGCCAACTGGCGGTTTGCAGTCCGATCTGTGAAACTCCAGACTCAGTACTCGAGCTTGCGCGGGAGGGTTTTGGCATGGTCAACCCACTTACCGACCTCCGATTCGTTGGGTACGCGGCGGGTCAGGTTTTTCTCCGCATTCACCTCGGCCATTTTCTGGGCAAGATTTACCGGATTGCGCTGTGCGAGCTCGGGCACTGTATCCACGCCTGAGGCTTCGAGAAGTTCGGAATACTCGGAACCGATCCCCGAAACACGGTAGAGATCAACCATGTTGGCGAACTTCAGGATCTTCGCTTCAGGAAGCCCTGTTTTCTCCGCGAGCTCCTTCCGCTGCTGCGGCGTGCACGCGTTACCCAGTAGGGCATCGGTATCCTTCACGCCGGCAGCACGCAATTTCTCACCGAACACCGGTCCGATACCTTCGACGTCCTCAATGTTGTAATTGGCCATTCCTCTGTCTGTTGTGTTGATGTGAAATGTCATGGAATCCATGCTTCGGATATGTCAGAGCCCGAGACCCTTGAGCAGGCCGCCGAGCCCGTCCGTGGCTACACCGCCGTCCGGCACCTTGCCGTCAGGTGTCAACGCGTCGATGGCCTTCGGCAGCAGGGATGCGATTCCGCTGGACGCGTCACCCGCAGAAATACCAAGTTTGGCGGCAATGCCCTGCAGCTGCTCACTGCCGAGGACCGATTGAATCTGATCTGCCGAGATCGGCAGATTGTTTCCCGAGCCGATCCACGACGAAATCGTGTCGCCGAGTCCGGCGTTCGAAAAATTATCGACCAGTCCACTGAGGCCGCCGCCACCCACGAGTCCGCCGATGGCGTCCATGAGACCTTCCTGTCCGCCGCCGCCGACTGCGCCTGCAAGATTATCCAGAATACCCATACTTATGCTCCTTTGAGGATGTGAAGACAGTGGGAACGGTTTGCTTCATATCCCACAATTATGATGTTTTATAGATGATATAATATATGCACTCAGTGCGTTTTGTGAAAATTCACACGGGGCGCAGTGTCAGAGCTGTGGAACCCAGTCCTCGCTCGTTGATGCGAGTCCGCACCGACCTGAGATACTCGGTGACATTCGAACGTTGTTTCTCTCAGCAGAGATGAAGCACCATGCAGGTGGATCGCAAGGATCACACCTGTGTGTCCGTCACGATTTCTCATTTCCGATGAAACGGTACATCATGGCTCCAAGTGCACCGCCGACGATCGGTGCAATCCAGAACAGCCAGAGCTGGGTGATTGCCCAGCCACCAGCGAACAGGGCGACCCCGGTGCTGCGTGCTGGATTGACAGATGTGTTCGTCACCGGGATACTGACCAGGTGAATGAGTGTCAGGCATAAACCGATGGCGATGGGAGCGAGTTGCTGCGGCGCGCGTTTGTCCGTGGCGCCGAGGATAACAAGGACGAACATCGCGGTCATGACAATCTCCGTGATGAGAGCGGACTGCATGCTGTATCCACCCGGTGAGTGTTCACCGAATCCATTGGAGGCAAATCCCGCGGAAACGTCGAAGCCTGCTTTCCCACTCGCAATGAGGAAGAGAACGCCGCCGGCGACGATGCCGCCGAGCACTTGCGCCACGATATAGGGGAGAAGCTCCTTCGCCGGGAAACGCCCTCCCGCCCACAACCCGACAGAAACTGCGGGATTGAGGTGGCAGCCGGATATGTGTCCGATCGCGAATGCCATTGTGAGAAGTGTCAGTCCAAATGCGAGAGCAACACCCGCAAAACCGATACCAAGTTCAGGGTAAGCCGCGGCAAGAACGGCGCTTCCGCAACCGCCGAGCACGAGCCAGAACGTTCCGATAAACTCTGCTCCATACTTCTTCATACTGTCCTCCTGAGACAAATTACCGATGCTGAAGGGGATTCGTCACCCGTAGCTGAAACAGGGATTACGGTCCCATTCAGGGAATGACAGAATCTGTTTCGAAGTGGATTGTGGCATCAATATCCTGAAATCGAATATCGGGGTCAAGTGCCTGTTGCCCGGGACGCAGCAGAGAGCACTTTGTCGTTCGATGTACGGGGAGTTGAACCCGGGATGTACGTTGTCCAGCCTTATTGCTGATACGGAGGTGCAGCGCAAGCGTGTGGTGGTGGTGGGGAGCAGGCAGGCCAGATTTTCGATGAGGGAATAGGGCGTATGGTATACCGAGTACATTCACTTGATCATGAAGCTGTTTCGTCTCGCTGTCTGTGTAGTGATCAGATGTCATCGCGATACTGGTGTGGCCAAGCATTTTGCTTGCCTTATTTTTTCTTATGCCGATTCTCTCTGGATGTATGAGACCTTGAATGGCGCACAACAGCCTTATAATTAAAGACATGGTAATACTCCAGCGGATCATCCCAGTCTCTCCGCACCCATTATCAGACAGCCCGAAATGCTTGGTTTCGGGCTGTTCTCGTTGATACTAATCCTCCTGATCCGCCTGAAGACACCGGTTTTCACTGCATGTTGGATGTTTTTTGATGTTTTTTGAAACCAGATGCACGATATTATGGCTTTCTTCTCCGCTATCGTCGTATTATTGTGTTTCGAACGGCAGCATCGTGAAACCTGAACTATGGGAGGGTCCGTGTACCATAACCATCCATGCCTGAATCGCAAGGGAGCGATTTCTAGCTTACGGGATCGTTCGAACCGGGTCTTGCTGTCTCTGTTCCCCGTACTGGTATTTCTTCTGGATAGTCCTACAGGATTTTCTCAGAGTATGTCAGAGGCTTTTACACATGACGAGCCGCGGACTTCCCGTGTTGTGCAGCCTGGTAACGATGGGGAGACTGTTCCAGCCCGGTATTTCTGCAACATAAAAGCAGGCATCGATGCTATTGCGCGGGGTGCCCATGTCGGTACGATGGTATACCTGTGTGATCACTTCTCGGTAGAAGCCTCCTATGGCTGGCCGCTGTCGAATGTCGTTGATGATTGGAACTTCCGAGCTACAGCCGGACTCAACTGGCACAAGGGCGGTGGTAGCAACCTGATGGCCGGCATTGCGTTCAGCAACGCGTATTTCATTGAATCCACAAATAACTCACACGTTGAGCAGTGGTTTCTCTCCGCGGCCGTTGGCTCACACATCACGAATGAAGGCGGGGTGCAGTTCTACTATAGGGGAGGAGTCGTCCTGGAGGCGAAATACGATAGTGGCGGCGGGATCCGGTACACCCAGATCTGGCCGAATATCGATGTTGGACTGAGCATCAATATCTTCTAGCACCGACAGGAGAATTCCATGGCCGAACAGTTTGAAGAAGTATCCGCCGTTCTGACAAATGACAAAGTACAGTTCATCGGCTCATCGAAAGCAAATCCCGGACGTCCGATCGAATTCGATTATTATCCGCCGATCGGGGATGGAGATGGGTATAATGGACTCGAACTCGTGCTCATGAGCCTCGCGGGCTGCAGTGGCACATCCATGGCCTTCATCCTGCGCCGCATGGGAAAGAATGTCGGAGATTTAAAGGTGAATGCTCGTGGCAGGCGCACGCAGGAGCCCCCGGTCAGGCTCGATCAGATCAGTCTCGAATTTGTCCTGACATCGCATGACGCGACGGACGAGGATATTACCAAAGCGCTTCAACTGACCGAGGAAATGTACTGTCCCGTCTGGCAGATGATAAAGGGGAACACGGTTATTGAGACATCATATTCCCTCGTCACGGAGTTGGTCTAAAGAGAATCACGCATGTTGTTCATTGACACGGGAAAAAATCATGATACATCGCTGCGAATGGTGCGGAACCGACCCCCTGTACGTCGCCTATCACGACGAAGAATGGGGCGTCCCCGTTCACGACGATCGCGTGCTATTTGAATTGCTCACTCTCGAAGGGGCGCAGGCCGGACTCAGCTGGAGTACCATCCTCAAGAAACGCGAGAACTATCGCAAAGCGTTTGACAATTTCTCCGTCGAATGCATCGCCGGGTACACGGATGTGGATAAGGAGCGGCTGCTCGCAGATGCTGGTATCGTTCGCAACCGCATGAAGATTGACTCTACGATACGGAATGCCCGTGCAGTGCTCCGGATCCAGGAAGAATACGCTTCGCTGGACAGCTATCTCTGGAGCTTCGTTGATGGTACTCCCATTCAAAACGCCTGGGCGTCCATATCCGACCTGCCCGCGAGTACGATATTGTCCGACCAGATGAGCAAGGCCCTCAAGAAACACGGCTTCAATTTTGTCGGATCGACCATCTGCTATGCCTTTATGCAGGCCGTCGGCATGGTGAACGATCACACCACCGAATGCTTCCGCTACCGGGAAGTGCAAAAACTCGGCTAGACTGTCCCCAATCCAATCCGACAGATTCGAGATGTTTGGCGATGGATGTCTCACCACGTTGAGGCGATCCCACGACATCCCTATACAGTTTTCAGATACTCATGGACAAAGCTGACGACGGATGATCCCTGTCCGACGGCGGATGCAACACGTCGAATTGCTCCCTGTCGGATGTCACCGACGGCAAAAATACCGGGGACACTTGTCTCGAGCAGGTAGGGATCGCGCTTGAGCGGCCACTGGTGCGGCTTGCCATTGCTGGCGGCGAGATCCGGTCCGGTAAGAATGAAACCCTGATTGTCCAGTTGAACCAGATCTGCTACCAGGCCGGAATGTGGTTTTGCTCCGATGAATATGAACATCGCGGAAGCAGGGAGGACCTCGCTCTGACCTGTCTCCGTGTTATCGATCACGACTTCCTCAAGCCGGTCATCACCCCGTACTTCACGCACGATGCGGTGGACGCGCACTTCGATATTGTCCGTGCTGTCGATCTGGTCTACGAGATACTGGGACATCCCTTTCTTGAGGGCATCGCCGCGGACCAGGACGGTGACCTTTGAAGCATACCGTGAGAAAAACATCGCGCCCTGTCCGGCCGAATTGGCTCCGCCGACCACGATGACATGCTTGCCCTTGTAATGCGCAGCTTCGGTCAGTGCCGCACCGTAATAGATGCCTGCACCGTTGAGCTTCGAGACACCAGGCACCTCGAGCTCACGCAACGACGCACCAGTTGCGATGACAAGAGCATGACAGCTCAGGATGTTGCCGTCTGCGAGGGTCACATAGCGATATGGACCTTCTGTATGCACACCGCGTACTTCGGTTGCTGTCAGGATCTCCGCGCCGAGGCGTGTCGCCTGCGCGGTGGCACGCCGGGCGAGGTCCGCACCTGCAACGCCTTTCGGAAAGCCGAGGTAGTTCTCGATAAGCGAGCTTGTACCCGCCTGTCCACCCGTGCTTTCCTTGTCTACCAGCAGTGTGCGCAGTCCCTCGGATGCACCGTATACCGCCGAGGCGAGTCCGGCGGGTCCCGCACCGATAATGATCAGGTCGTAAAACGGCTGCGATGCACGTGTGCGCTGCCCTGTCTTCTCCGCGAGGGTGGTGATACTGGGATTAACGAGTGTGCTGCCATCGGGGAAGAAAACGAGAGGGAGCCTGTGATCAGCCGGATTCGTCGCTTCCACCAGCGCGCGTGCCTCGGCATTTAGTTCGATATCAAGCCACTGGTATGGAATCTGACTGCGTGCGAGGAAATCCTTGACGACATGAGAGCTGGATGACCAGAGCGTACCTGCAACACGGATGCCTTCATAGGGGATTTGTGCTGTTGCACGCCAGTCGTCCAGCAGGTCGTCGAGAACAGGAAAGAGGCTCTGTTCCGGCGGACTCCAGGGTTTCATGAGATAGTGATCGAGTCCGATGGCGTTTATGGCTACGATCGCAGCCTCCGTATCCGCGTACGCTGTGAGGAGAACCTTTTTTGCTTCAGGATATATCTTCATTGCCTCTGCGAGAAATGCAGTGCCTTCCATCTCGGGCATTCTCTGATCGACGAGCAGGAGTGCAACCTGATCATTGCGCTGCTTGAGTTTTTTCAGCGTCTCCAATGCCACCGCACCCGAATTCGCTTTTAGAATGCGGAAGTCGCGATAGTGGTGATTTCTCAGGTCACGTTCGATGGCGTTTGTGACTTGAATCTCGTCATCTACAGTGAGAATGACCGGCTTGCCCATAGGATTGTGTCTCCAGAGTGTTGTCGCAGTGCGTCAGACTGATGCCAGTTCGGCATGCAGAGGGAGGCGGATCTCGAAGCAGGTTTCACCTGGCTTCGATCGCACGCTCAAAGAGCCATGATGTTTCTGCGTGATGATTGTGTAGCTGATGTTGAGTCCCAGCCCGGTTCCTTCGCCCGGTGCCTTGGTTGTAAAAAAAGGATCAAAAATTCTATGCCGAATGTCCTCCGGGATGCCCGGACCCGAGTCCATTATTTCTACGATGAGGTCGACATCATCGTGTGATGTGCGGATCGTGAGTATCCCTTCGCCGTTCATTGCGCTGATGGCATTGTCGATCAGATTTGTCCAAACCTGGTTGAGTTCGCCACCGTAGGCCTCAATTGTCGGGAGATTTTCCTCATACGCGCGTCGGACGGTGATACCGCGCTTGAGACTGCTCTGCATCATGACCAGGGTGCTGTTCAATCCTTCATGGACATCTACGGATTTCTTCGGTGCCTGATCGAGGTACGAATACGACTTCAGTGCATGAACAAGCTCAGAGATTCTATTGGCTCCGTACCTGATCTCAGCCAGGACACTTCTTGCGGCAAAGCGATGGCTCAGCATTGCCACCACGATGCCGAAATGCTCATCACTGAAATGTTTCGCGAGTTCAGTAAGGTGATCACAATTGCAGGAGGCCTGAACGAGAATCGGGGCAAGTTCCCAGGCATCCTTGATGCCTTTCTTTTCGAGCCAGCGTTCAATTTCATCCTCCTGATCACTGCGCTCGAGCGGATCGAGGTTGAGTGGCTGCATTGCCCGCTCTTTCAGACGTTCCAGATGAGGTACGATTTTTTCGAGCTGCCAGTCACTGAGCTCCGCCGCACCGAGACGGTACTCGACATTTTCGAGTTTTTCTACGATCGTAGTGAGTTGCTCCGCACCACGCTGCGCGGCCGAGGCAGGATTGTTCAGCTCATGCGCCACGCCCGCGCTGAGTTTTCCCAGCGTTGCAAGTCTCTCATTCTCGCGAAGAATAATTTCCTGCTGCAGGTTCGCATGCAGCAGGTCGTGTGCGATAGCCTGCTCACGAATAGCCTTGTTCACATAGTACGCGGCGAAGGAGAAGAGAACCACCGATGAAACACCGACATTCATGAGGAGGAAAAGTATCCTCGTCCCATGTGTCACTGACTGCCCGTGCATTGCGAAATACTCGTCAAACGTTATAAATACGACGAGACTGAGCAGGTAGAGGAGGAACCATACGAGGGCCTGCCGGTTTGACAGGAACATCAGTGCGCAAATCGGACCCAGCAGCGCCCAGATGATGACGACACCTGAATCGAGTACCCCGCCGATGCTCCATGAGATAAGCAGTGTGATGTACATGATGCAGATGATCTGCGTGTAAACTGTGTAATGATGATTCTTCGTAACGTGAGAAACCACCATTGCTCCACCCACAACAAGCACGAAGATCGCTGGGAGTGCTGCCGTGATACCTGCGCCAAAAGCGAAGTAGTACATCCCTGTCCATGCAACGCCCGCAATGCAACATGATCCCGCAACAAGGAAGATGGCGAGCTTTTTCAACCTCACATCTTCGGTATCACTGGCATCGCTCGCGAACTTCTGCTGTGCGTTCAGAATCCATGTATACATGCGACTCCTCTGCTGTTGCGCGTCGAACCTATGCTCCCGTCCGCTGACATGGAAAACAGCGGATAACCTGCCGGGACCTCGTTAGGTGCAGACTGCATCATTCTGTATTAATCGATGGAACTGAGATATAATGTATCACAAATGGTGTACGATGTCAACGCCATCCATGCTGTCACCATGAGCGTGATATCAAATACAATGTACGTCCCGAACTGACATGGGAATCGCAGGCTCAGAAACGGACCATAAAAGTTGCGTAGGGAATGCCCAGTGCAAACGCCTCTGCGATATCGCCATTGTTGAGAAAACCCAGGTCAACCGCGATGCCTTCCGAGAGGAAGCGAATTCCATATGAGAGCATGACATAGCTTCCCGATTCGTCTGGAACGATCCAGTTCTCCGTAACAAGAGCGAAAGAACGTGACGTGCGCAGCATGCCGCTCAATGTGATGATTGGCTGATCCATCACCTCGTCCCCGCTGTATCCGTAACCTATGCCCAGCGTCATATTGTCATCTCTATCCCCAATCGTGAACAATCCATAGCCGATTCCAGCCGAGACATCCTCTGATGGAACGGCGGCGATGGCCACACCGGCTCCTACGGCCATACCATCGCTGACCGGAATACCGACTTTGGGAATGAAGAAGAAAACCGGATTCCCGCTGGACAATGAGAGAATCTCGAATCCGCCACCCACAGAGAAATAATCCCCGACACCGACATTGAACGTGTTGATGAACAGGTAGGTGTTCTGGTAATACCCCTCACCGTTTCCAACCGGGAGCGCGTTCGGACCGAGCACGTATCGTGTTGATGAAGGATTGTCGTACCAGTATTCACCATCCTTGATTCGTGAGGCATCGCGATACTCAATCGCCTCAATCTGCGACCGCTCAATCGTGATTGTACCGAGTGATGCATCGTGTACACGTATGGAACTGCTGTCCTCCGCAACGAACGTGCCGAGGATCGTCCCGCCGCTGATCGTTTCGATATAGATCAGTGTCGTTGATGAATCTGCGGCTGCGTTTTCCTGCGCCTGCGCGTGGCTCACAAGAAGGAAGAGTATGAGGATGCAGTATCGCGTTGCCAGCTTCAATTGTTTTTGCAGCCGTATCATGAGTACCTCCGGGGTTTGTGAATTCATTCCCACGATACGGCAAGTCATGACTTGACTTGTCATGATTTTATCACAAAACAATGACAGGATGTCCGGAGCAACGCCGCAACTCACGACTAGTATCGCCGCGCAGGTTCACTGAGAGAACCTGAATGACCCTCCGGGTGTCAATCACTTCATTGCGAGAGGCCCGGTCAGGGAGCGGTGGGTATATACGTCCTCCACCAGGACAGTACCAGGACAGCAGCATACAATATGATGGAAACAAGAGTACTCATGCGAAACAGCGATTCGTTCTGCATGATGTTCGTGACCGATGCTGCATCATCCCCCGATACGATGAGACCAGCATCAATAACACCGGCGCTTACCACCCCAAGGATAATTACCAACAGGTAGGTGATTCCTGCGATTCTTGCATAGACCCGCGGGGGATTTGTGGTTGTGTGCAATGCCATCTCCTGTGAACGTTTCAGCATACAGGAGATTTACGGAGGACGGTATGAACTGTTGCGATGAATGGTGTTTTTTGGACGTGAATCCGAGGGGAAACGAGACAGGGATTCCTTTTACACAATCATGACATACCTGTGACATACGCACAGGCAGATGAGACGATATTCCATGAAACGAATGTGTGCTCTCAGTCCTGTTGACTCTCGGTTTCGTTGAGTGTATACTCTGACAAACCAAAACACAAGATAAACAGGCCTTTATAGGGCAAGACCATTGTGATGTCTGCGCGCATGTGTTGTGCATACGTCGTGTGGCTGCACTTCAGCGAATTGTCCAAGAGATCCAATCAAATCGCGAGGAAAAATGATGGCGCCGAATATTGAACAGACCCTCGATGCATTTATCCGCGAACACTGTCTCCCCCGGAACTCGGGGATAACCATCGGGAAACACGATAACCTCTTTGAAACAGGGACCATCGACTCCGCCGGACTTCTTCACTTCATCGGATACATCGAAGATACTTTCGATATCGTCATTCCGGATGAGGATCTGATACCGGAGCAGTTTTCGACGCTGGCCTCTATTGAGAATTACATACACGAACGGGTTCGTCAACCCGTCGCGGCAAAGTGATGGAGGATGCTGTGACTTCGCTCTGTAAATGTATCGTGTGGGATCTTGACAATACTGTCTGGGATGGCATCTGTCTCGAGGGGCATGTCGTTCCGCGTCAGGAAACTCTTCACGCGATTGAAACGCTTCACAGCCGCGGAATACTGCATTCCGTGGCAAGCAGGGGCGAGGCGGAAGTGGCGCTCGGGGTGCTGAAGCAGCAGCGCATGCTGGATTACTTCGTCGTGCCGAAAATCAACTGGCTGCCGAAGAGTGCGAACATTCAGGATATCGCATCGACGCTCAACATCCCGCTCGATGCCATGGCGTTCATCGATGATGATCCTTTTGAACGTGAACAGGTCGAATTTATGCTGCCGGAGGTGCGGGTCTTCCCGGCTGAGAGTGCCGAACAGTTGCCGGGATTGCCGGGATTCGATACAACGCTGATATCTGATGTGACAACGCAGCGTGCGCGGTTGTACCGGGAGGAACAGGAAAGAAAAGAGGCGGAACCGGCATTCTCCAGCAGGGAGGAATTCCTGCAATCCTGCGATATGCAGCTGTCGGTTCGCACGGCCGTCACAAAGGATATTCCGCGCATTCGCGAAATGATGTCTCGTACGCATCAAATGAACAGCAGCGGACTGATGCTGGGTGAGGAGGAACTGTTGGATGTGCTTACGAATGGGAGGGATGAACGCGAACTGTATATCGCTGAGCTGCATGATCGCTTCGGATCCTGCGGGATTATCGGCATTACCGTGATGGAGAAGCACGCCAAGGAATGGCGCATGTTGCTCTTCGCGATGTCCTGCCGCGTTATGGGACGAGGGATTGAAAAAGCGTTCCTCTTTGCGCTGTTCGAACGGCATCTGCCTTCCGGTGTCACCTATATGACCACGCTGCTCAGGGAAACAGAGCGCAACCGTATGATGCGGACGATGTTTCAGATGTCCGGTTATCGGCAGTATGACAGGTGGGAGGATGGGACCCTGCTCTTGAAACTCGATGACAATTATCAACTGACCAGACCAAGCTGGGTGAGGCTCGTATGAAAATCCTGTTCATAGATATTTTGCGTTCCGGCCTTGAGGAAATCTGGCCGGCGGCTGAACACTCGATCGGACTGATGTATCTCTCGGCTGTGCTCAAGCAAAAGCTGGGTCAGCGAGTGGACATCGAATTGCATTCACTGATTTCGCTGCCACATCATCCGGAGGATGACCGCATTGCCACACAGCACCTGCTCGATCAGGTGTCGCCCGATATCGTCGGTGTGCGTTCGCTGACCCTGAGCCGCGACTGCGTCGATACTGTCGCGCAGGTCGTGAAGGAATGGCGGGAGGATTGCTTTCTCGTCGCCGGTGGTCCCTATGCCACAGACGATCCGATGGATGTACTCGAAAGCGGTCTCGTGGATGTTGCGGTTATCGGTGAGGGCGAGTATACGATGCTCGAGCTCACGGAACGTTTCCTGGATCGCAGACCATATCATGACGTCGCTGGTATCGCGTACCTGCGGGACGGAGTGTTGCAGCGATCCACTCCGCGTCCTCTCATTGCGGATCTGGATACGCTGCCACTGCCGGACTATTCCATCGTCGATATCGATCAGTTCTCGAACCGCTATCTCAGCTTTTCCGCGAAGGTCTCACGACCACATGCAAACATCATGACCTCGCGTGGATGTCCGTATCGCTGCGCCTATTGCCATAATATCCTCGGCAAAACCTTTCGTCCGCGTTCCGCAGAAAACGTATTCAATGAAATTCGCTGGCTGCACGATCATCTGGGTGTAACGGATTTCCAGGTGATCGATGACATCTTCAATCTCGATATGGACCGCGCGAAAAAAATCTGCGATCTGATAATTCAGAGTGACATGAAATTAACCTTCGCATTTCCGAATGCAATCCGCGCGGATCGCATGGACGTGGAACTTATCGAGAAGATGGCACTGGCGGGGACGAAGTTCTCAGCCATCGCCATAGAAACAGCTTCCCCACGCATACAGAAACTCATCAGGAAAAAACTCGACCTGGATGTCGCAGCCCGCACCATTGAGCAGTGTACAAAGGCTGGTATCGTGACGCGTGGATTCTTCATGCTCGGATTCCCTTCCGAAACGGAGGAGGAGGCGCTTGGGACTATCGAATATGCGAAACAGTCCGATCTCTGTGGCGCGACGTTCTTCCAGGTCGTCTATTATCCGGGGACCAAGTTGTATGCGCTCGCACAGCAGCTGGGCTACTTCGATGATGCCGACAATTTCGTCCAGCGCGACTATGTGCAGGTGAGTGAAGGACCCTATGCATTCTCCGCCGATCGCATGTTTGAACTGAAAAAGAAAGCGATCCGTGAGTTCGCCTTCACCAGGGAACGTGTGCAGCGCGCGATGGATATCATGCCGCCGTACTTCTCGCAGCGGGAGATCGACGGCCTGTTCATGGCATACGTCGTTTCGTCGCAGACACGGTGGGAGGATCTCGAAGATCCGTTTGTCAAACAGCGTCTCAAACGGCATTTCGTCATTGCTGACCGCTTCTCAATGAAGAGGGAATTCTATGTCTGAGAAAGGAAAAAATAGAAGGCCGAATCACATGGCCTCCACAACTGGCGAGCGGGAAGCCGTCACCGAGATGGTGAAAAGGTTTTATGAAGATATTCAGTTCCCTGGCACACGTCCAATGGAGCAGGATAGTCTCATATTCCTGCGAAAATTTTCGCGCATCATCGCATCGTTGAGTGGGGTCGGGAGACCGATCCGTGTCCTCGATGCCGGTTGCGGAACCGGGAATACATCCCGCGCGCTTGCCGCACAATTTCCGGAAGTCTCGTTCACGGGAATCGACCTTTCGACCACGTCCATCGAGACTGCCCGACAAGCGGCACGCGAGAAAAACCTGGCGAATCTGACGTACTACCAGTGGAACATGCTGCAAGAACTCGATGATGAGCAGCCTTTCGATATCGTTCTCTGCTTTGGTGCGCTGCATCATACAGCTGATATGCCTGCAGCACTGCACACGCTCAGGCGTGCGCTCAGGACAGAGGGAAGGATGTTCATCTGGGTGTACGGGACGTATGGGAGATATCATCACGGACTGAATATGTCGCTCCTCGCCATGTTCCTCGACGCGGCGCCGGTCGAGGATCGAGTCGGTCTCGCGCACGAATTCATTCACACCGTCGGTGACAACATGGCGGCGCGTGATCTCCTGGGTTCGCGGAACGGCGACCCTCTTCTGCGTTCGTTTTTTGAAAATCCGACATGGATCGCCGATCAGTTCCTCAATCCCAACGAGCGATGCGTGTCGATGAAGGATCTGCATCGTCTTCTCCACAACGAGGAGTTGCAGATTCTTGAATGGATCGGGATGCCGAAGGATGTGAGGTCGCATATCAAATCCGATGAACTGTACAGGAGATACACCCTGCTGCCGGAGGATCAGCAGCGCATCGCGTTGGACCTCCTGTTCAAACCTGAGCGGTATTTCCTGATGCTTCGCCGGCAGGAAGGAGCGTAATGCCATGTACGTACTCGGCTACAGCGGGTTTACCCGTGATTCACATACTGCATCAGGGTATCGCAATCCTTTCGCGAAAACGGCGCAGACTTTCGACTCCATCCTCAATTTTCATGAGGGTGAGGTCCCGTTTCAGATGTTTCCGCTGGGTTTTTTCGGTCATGATGCTTCCGCTGCATTGATCAGGGATGGAGAAATTGTTGCATGCGCGGCCGAGGAGCGCTTTACACGCGCGAAATACTCGCTGAACCTCGTTGGGAACACCCTGCTTCCGGCGCGGGCTATAAAATTCTGCCTGCAGGAAGCGGGCATCGGGATGGATGATGTCGATGTTGTCGCGCATTATTGCCGCTTCGATCGCAAGGCCATCGAAGACCGGCATGCGCTCATTGCACCCTGGGTCACGAATGATGAAGCCGACATGATAGCGGACGCGTACCATGGAGTTTTTTCGGGAATGATGGACCTGCCTGTACTGCTCCGTCAGTTTCAGAACATGACGGGCAGCGAACCCCGCAGGTTTGTGCAGGTCGATCATCATCTCGCGCATGCGGCGAGTACCTATTTCCCGTCCGCCTTCAACAATGCCCTCATATACACCATCGACGGAACCGGTGAGCGGGAGAGCGCACTGCTGGCGGTGGGACACAATGGTTCCATTCGAGAAGAATCACGCATGCTCCTCCCGGTGTCGCTTGGGACGCTGTACCTGATCATTACTGTGTATCTCGGATTCAGGTCGCTCGGGGACGAGTACAAGGTAATGGGGCTTGCGGGGTACGGGCGTCCGGAACGTTATCGCGATTTCTTTGCATCACTGATCCAGCTCAGGGATGATGGTTCCTATGCAATCAAAGGCTTTGCGAACCGTGATCTCAACAGGCGACTGCGTGCCGGTCTTGGCGAACCGCGGGCAAAGGATGAGAAGCTGAGTGAGCGTCACTGCGACATCGCTGCTGCGCTGCAGGAAGCGCTCGAACGGGCCGTCTTGCACACACTCAAGCAGGCGCAGCGGCGGACACGGTGTCGGAAACTCTGCATGGCAGGCGGCGTCGCACTCAACAGCATGATGAATGGAGCAATCGCGCGTTCTGGCATGTTCGATGACATTTTCATTCAGCCTGCGGCGGGAGACGAAGGAGCCGCACTCGGGGCCGCCCTCTATGCCTGGAAACAGGAAGCCGCATCGGCTGGGACACCTGCTGCATCACATGGCGCCTCAGGCCGTTTGCACCATGTGTACATGGGACCTTCATATGAGGATGCAGAGCTTCGTCGTGCATTGGAAAAGTATGTCGGGCAATTGCACTGGATGGTTTCAGAGAATATCGCCGCGGATACGGCACGTGAACTGGCTGCCGGCAACGTCGTCGGCTGGTTCCAGGGGAAGATGGAATTCGGTCCCCGTGCACTGGGAAATCGCAGCATTCTCGCTGACCCGAGACCTGTGGACATGAAAGACAGAATCAACGCCAAGGTAAAGCACCGGGAGGGTTTCCGTCCCTTCGCCCCAGCAGTGAAGCTGGAAGCGGCGGCGAGGTACTTTGACATGAAGGGGCTACAGGAATCGCCGTACATGCTTTTCGTCGTGCCCGTGCATGACAGCATGCGGTCAGTCATTCCGGCTGTCACACATGTCGATGGAACCGCGCGTGTCCAGACAGTGAAAAGGGAGACGAACGCGCGCTTCTGGAATCTGCTCGACGCCTTTGAGCAGCTGACGGGATTGCCCGTTCTCCTCAACACATCTTTCAATGTAAAGCATGAACCCATCGTCTGCTCGCCTGAGGATGCCATTCGCTGCTTCCTCAACACGGACATTGAAATTCTGGTCCTCGGTGATTTCATCGCAAGAAAATACAGAGCAGGTGTTCAGTAAATGCAGCACGTCGCTTTCGTCACTGGAGCTTCAGGGTATATCGGACGTCATGTGGTCAGGACGCTGCTCGACGCCGGGGTTCGAGTGCGCGCTGGTGTGCGCAAGCACGGTTCACGGAAAGCACTGCAGAGTTTGGACAGCTGTGACATCGTGGAAATCGATATCTGCGACCGGCACTCACTGTCTGCAGTCTTCCAGGGGGTGCAGCATGTGTATCATTTCGCTGCCGCAGTAACATCACGTGCGTCCGAGGAGGAACTGACACGCATCAATGTCGAAGGGACACGCAATGTGTGGAGCTGTGCTGCTGAAGCAGGTGCGAAAAAGGCGCTGTACTGCAGCAGCACGGCGGTTTATGGACTGCTTGCGCATAACGGGGGAGAGGTCGGTGAAGAGGTTGCGCCCCGCGCAGTCGAAAGGTACGGGCGATCAAAATTGCGGGGTGAGCAGGCAGCGATGGAAATCAGTGCGTCGTCCGGGCTCGAAACTGTCGTTATACGGCCCACGGCCGTGTTTGGTCCGGGAGAGCACACGCATTTCGGAGATGAACTTCGACAGGCCTCGATTTCCAGTCTGATGCTCGGTGGCAGATTCCGTAACAGGCGATTCAACTTTGTGCATGTCCATGACGTGGCGAACGCCGCAGTCCATCTCATGCATCTGCAGGAGAGGAAGGATGACGTCTACAACATTGTGGCAGGGGAATCGATCACGTACGAGGACGCCTTCAGTGCGTATCTCCGCGCGCTCGGCAAGGGACAGGGATTTCGCGTTCGTCAGCGCTTCCTTGGTCATGCGTCGAGGCTGATCGAGCGCATGCCGGCATTCTCCGACTGGCTGCTGAAGCGGGCGCATCGAAACCTGGTATTCCCCGTTTGGCGTCCAGGCTTCGATATGACGTTCGCGGCAGACCGGCTGGCGGCCACTGATTACGAATGTCGCTGGAACGAATTTGAAGAAGTGCTTCTCTCGTGCATGCACGAACAAACTGAAGGGGTGTAAGGCATGTATGTCTGGCGCACATTGGTACGACATCCCTTTCGACTGATGCTGACGGTTTCAGGTCTGGCGCTCTGCATCGTCCTCATTCTCTTCATCCTCGGTGTGTATCATGGCGTTGCGATCGGTTCGGTTGACTACGTACGCAAAACCCCGGCGGATATCTGGATACTCCAGGCGAATACGAACAACATCATGCGCGGTACATCAGTACTGCCGGCATCGTTTTGCTCTGAAATTCTTACTGATGCGCGCGTCGCGTCTGCGGATCCTGTGCTGATGCTCTTTACGAACATCGAAATCGTGGATGAGCGGGCCACGGTTTTGCTCACCGGTTATACCGCGGGCGCCCTGGGGGGACCTCCGCAGATTTCCGCCGGGAGGGAACTGCGAGAGGACGGGGAAATCGTGCTGGACGAGGCCTTCGCGCGCAAACATGATATCAGTGTCGGTCAGCATATCAGGATTCGGGATGACGTGCTCAGGGTGGTGGGACTTTCGTCAGGGACGAACGCCTTTGTCACGCAGTACGCCTTCGTCACGCTTTCATATCAGCAGTCCATTCTCGAACTCCCGAATCTTGCCAGCTTTTTCATCGTTCGGCTTGTCCCGGGTAGCAGTACCACCGAGGTCATGCATGCAATCAACAGGAAATTGCCGGAGCGGCTTTCGATGTTTGCCCATGCCCAATTCCTGGAAAACAATATTGCGGAGGTTGAAGCCGGGGTTGTCCCGCTGTTCTTCGCCATCGCACTGATCGGCGGTGTGGTGCTTTCCATCATTCTCAGCCTGATCCTCTCGGTAAACATCCTGGAGCGGCGCAATGATTTTGCTGTCATGAAAATTATCGGCGCTCCTTCAGGGTACCTTCGGCGCAGTGTTGTCGCGCAGTCGCTGCTTCTGGCCTGTCTTGCGGAAGGTGTCGGATTACTTCTGCTTTCCCCGATACTCGCAATCATTGAGTCGGTGACGCCTGAGTTGGCTGCCGTGGTCACATGCCATCACGTTGCGCTGATCACGGGTGCAGTCTTCGTGCTCAGTACGGCGAGCGGACTGCTCGCCAGCATGCGTGTACGTCGCATCTCACCCGTTGAGGTCTTTTCATGAAGCAGCACAGCAAGCATACTCCCGTGCTGCGTCTCTCCGGCGTGTCGAAGCACTATCTGTCACACGGTAACGTGTATACAGCACTCGATGGAGTCGAGCTCACGTTTTTTCCGGGGGAACTTTCGCTGATGCTTGGTCCCAGCGGCAGCGGAAAGACCACGCTGCTTACGATTGCTGCCGGCTTTGTGCGTCCTTCCACCGGCACTGTGGACCTGTTCGGCAGGGCGCTGACCGGTTACGGTGCAAAGGACCTTCAGGTGCTTCGCGCCAGGCACATCGGTTTCGTTTTCCAGACCTTTCTGCTGATCGATGCACTCACGGCGATGGACAACGTACTCCTTCAGCTTCGTTTCGCAGGATTGAAGAAATCGATAGCACACAGGCGCGCAATGGATGCACTCGAGCGTGTCGACATTGCCGATCTTGGTCAGAAGCGTCCCTCTGAACTCAGTCATGGTGAACAGCAGCGGGTAGCGATAGCGCGAGCGCTCGCCGTCGATGCGGACCTTGTCATAGCAGACGAACCGACAGCGAGCCTGGATATGGATCAGGGTGAGAACATCATCAGTCTTCTGCACTCCTGCGCCCGCGAACTGAACAAATGCGTGCTGGTTGCAAGTCATGATCTGCGCCTGCGTACGCATGCCGATCATATTCATCTCCTTGAGAACGGCAGTATTTCACATACACAAAACGAGGCATTGTGATGCGCAGAAAAGTGTATTTCATACAGCCCACCTATCGCGACAAGTACGGAAAGCTGCTGAAAGGGAAGAGTCTCTACACGATGTCTCTCGTTCTACAGGCACTGTATTCCATCGTTCCTCCCGATTGGGAGGCGCAATTGTGCAATGAGTATTTCGATGATGTTGATTTCGATACCGATGCTTCGGTGATCGGAATTTCTTCGATGGGATACGAGATTTACCGTGGTATAGAAATTGCCGATGAGTTTCGCAGGAGAGGGAAAAAAGTCATGTTCGGCGGAATGCAGGCGCATATGAGCTCGGATTTCGTGTTGCCGCACTGCGATGCCGTCATACATGGCAATCCCGGACCCACTGCGATGCGTCAGATACTGGATGATTTCATACAGGGGACGGTGAAGCGGGAATACCATTGCGGTGTTGATCTCAATTATCAGATCGACTATACAACGTTGAATGCGAAACGGCTGCTGTTCACGCCGGTGCTTACCAGTGTCGGTTGCAATTACCGCTGTGATTACTGCTGCATTGCAGCATTATATAAAGGGGTGTGCCGGGTGCGGAAGTTACGGTATGTGTTTTCAGAACTTGAATACCTGCATGGGAAAACGCGGCGCATTGCGTTCATGGACACGAACATTCACAGTCGCCACAACTACCTTCGAGCATTGTGTGAAGGAATGCTTGCGCGTGGCTTTCGTTTCACCTGGGGGGCGCAGGCGACCATCGATATCGGAGATGATCCCGAAACGCTGCGCATCATGCGGAAGGCGGGGTGCAAGGCCTTGTTCGTCGGACTCGAATCCTTCACACAGGCCAATCTCGAGAATGTGAACAAAGCGCAGTCGGTGGAAACATATGGCCGGCGGATTCAGAACATTCACAGGGCGGGAATAAAAATAGCGGCATTTCTGATGTATGGTTTCGATCATGACACGAAGGATACGGCAGCGCAGCTGAGCGAACTCGTGATCAGCCATAATATTGCACTGCCCATGATCAACCTCCTGGTGCCGCTGCCGGGAACGCCACTCTACAGCCGACTCAAATCAGAGAACCGGCTGCTGATCAAGGATGAGCACGATTTTCTCAGGAATAACATCGGGTACAATTCCTCCTTTAATCTTTGCCTGTACAAGCCGTTGCAGATGACAGCAGACGAAGCCGAAGCAGGATTCATAGATCTGCTCGGACGTCTCTCCGGCCTTGTGGGTATTGTGCGCCGTTCACTCTGCCCCGATCCAAGACTCTCAGTTTTCTTCCTGTACAGCAACTGGCTGTTCAGAAGGGAATACCTGCGTTTGAAGAGGATGAGGGAGAAGCGACAGGAGCAGCAGCCGGCGCAACAGGTCACCGAGTGCGTCACGTGATATTGTTTGAAGGAATACTGATAGGGTTTCTGTATGCCCTCGTCCCTGGCGGTACCATTGTGGTCGGATTGAATCTCTCGATCACTCGTGGCTTCGCCAGGGCCGCACCCTTCACATTCGGTGTCCTCGTCGTGGATGTGATCTATGCTCTGCTGGCAGTCTTTGCCGCAGGTGCGGCATCAAGGTATTTCGTGGGGAGCATGGAGATGCATCAGGGTATATATATGGGGGTGCAGCTTTTTCTGATTGCAGCGCTCATAGGGTACGGAACATATCTTGTGCTTCAACGTCGGCCGGATATTGTCGCCGCGCCCGACCCCGCGGCTGCCACGATAAAAAAGGAAGGGACCGGCAAGGTACTCGGTCCCTTCTCACTGGGATTCACCGTGAAAGCCGCGACTATCGTCAGTCCGTGCTTTCTCGTGGGTTTTGCGTTGCTGACATCACAGGCAGAATCGCTGGGATTGCTGCAGTGGAGCAGCATAAGCTGCCTGCTCTTTGCGTCTGGTTTTGCCCTCGGCAATTTTATCTACCTCCAGGCGTGCATGCGCATCGCCTCGCGGTATACCCGGCGACTGAAGTCCCGGTATTTCATGCGCGTTCAGCGTATCACCGGTGCGGCCTTCGTACTGCTCGGGAGCGTCCTCGGACTGCAGGTCATGTTCGCCTCAATACCGTGAGGCGACACAAGGTGATCAGAAAAACAGCCCTGCAAATCCGAAGGCAATGTAGATAGTGTTGTAGCTGACAGTGCCTGTCCACTCACCTCTGTCAATGGAATCGAGCAAGAATCCCGCTTCAATGACAAATCCGAGATGATCTTTCCGCAGCAGCAATCCACCTCCGAGTTTGATCCGCCATCCGGTATCCGTCTCGCTCCGCGTCGCCGCCTGTGACAGGAAGCTGGCTCCAGCTCCTAGATAGGGGATGGTATTGCTTCCCTTGTCAAAGAAGTACGAGATTTTCGGGCCAATGCCAATCTGTGTTGCGGATGCATCACCCTGCGAGGCATGAGTGAGACTGACATCGCCGCCGAGGCCCACACCATCAGAAACGAAATAGTGCAGACTTGGAACGAGCGACAGTACGGTATACCTGTTGTCCGAGTTTTCGCTTCCCTGACTCGTTATCGATGCGGTGCCACTGAGTATGGTGGCACCTTCCATCGTCGCAGCAGAACGTTCCTGGGCGTGCATGGTATGTATTACTGTGAACAGTAACACAATGGCGACAAGACGCATGTACGTGTTCATGAGACCTCCGAGGGCAGTTATGGATTTCCTGGGGAAAAGCGTTGCGGTAAAATAGACATCCTACTCTGAATGTCAAGTGATTCACGACCGGCAGAGATCTCATACGGAAGTGTATTCGTATGCTTGGATATCATGCGGGACTGGGCACTTGAGATAAGATTTTTCTTATATTGGGGCATTCAGGTCTACGGTCTCATTCAGCCATCTGTGAGCTGCATACCCATGATGGAGTTGTACTTCTCCGATGGCTGTGATCGTGTCAGCGTTCCGCATCGTGCGGGTGCTGATTCCGTGTACGTATTCAGGAGCAAAGAATGGAGATTGAGCGGATAATTAACGGGGAAGTCATTACCCTGCATCTGATAGGGAGTTTTGATTCCAACACTGCTCCCATGGTGGAGGAACAGTTCAATTCCGCGTTCGACCAGGGGGCGCGACACGTTGTCGCGAGTTTCGAGAAGGTGGATTACGTGAGCAGTGCCGGACTCCGCATACTGCTGGCAAGTACGAAGAAACTCCGCAGGGAAGGCGGCGACCTGCATGTCTGCACGTTGAACCAGACGACGAAATCCGTCTTCGATATCTCCGGGTTCAGTACCATACTCAAAGTGTTTGCATCAGAAGAGGAAGCACGCAGCGCATTTCCCTGAGCGGTGTGGCCCGTATCCGATCGCGGGTATCCCATCTGATGAACTCCACAGCAAACCATAGCGACGAAGCGCGCATCGCGCTCACCATCCGCAACAACCTCCCATCGATAGAAGAGGTTAAATCCGCTGTTGCGGATTTCGCCGCCGCACACGGGATTCCTGTGGCATTGCGTGACAACCTGCGCGTGGTACTCGATGAACTGATCAACAACATCATTCGTCACGCTTACACCGACAGTGATGAGCATCAGATTGACGTCGAAGTCGCGTTGCGCAACCGGCAGCTGACTGCGACACTTCGTGATGACGGCATTCCCTTCGACCCATTTACGTACCAGGTACCCGACACTGATTTGCCACTGGAGCAGCGGGAGGTCGGCGGACTCGGTATCCACCTCGTTCGGCAGATGATGGATGCGGTGTCGTACACGCGAAGTGACAGCCGGAATATCGTCACCGTATTGAAAAAACTGTAGCCGCATCAACAAGCATCTCAAGTACGCTCCGAAGTCAGTTCATGCACGCACTTATCCTCGCCGACAATCTCACCAACGATTACTGCAGTCCCGAAACAGAGTTCAGGGATAATATTCTCAACATCGGTATCGATGAGTATGAGCGCCTGTTCGGTGGCGGAGAGCAGCATGGGGAAGGGGTGCTTCCTGCCGTACTGCGTCTGGCGCAGGAGAGCGACGGACAGACAGGGATTGTCCTGCTCAGGGACTGCCTGGATCCCGATGAACCCGAGCACAGGGAAATCCTTCTCCGATATGGCGATCACGGGATAAAGGACAGCAGAGGCTACGCATTCCTTCCATCCCTTGAGAGCCTTTCCTCAACTGTTACCGTTCTCGAGACCGGTAGTCTCGCGCTCCCGTTGCAGGCGTTTTCGCTGGCCTTTGAAGGACTGACCGGGCAGCGCATCGAGGAGCAGGGTAAGCAGGAGTGGAAGGACACGCGCATACTGCTGGTCGGTGTGCACACGGAAAAGAGGTTGCTGAATACAGCGCATATCCTTCGTCACGTTTTTGGCTTCCGTCACGTTGCCGTCACACCGCATCTGGTTGGAAGCGCGAACAGGGACGCACATTTCACAGCCCTGCGATACCGTTACCCGGACATTCTCGTCGATGTCATCCCCGAACTTGCGGATGCGCTCGCGTGGGTCGGACTCGATCCCTCGAAACTTCCGCACAAGGCGCGACATGCCTGCAGCATCGGTCCCACGGAAATACGGGAAGCGCTCTCCCATGATCAGCGCCGCATTGTCGAAGCCATTTGCATGCATTGGACCCGAACCGAACTCAAGCCGCTGAAGGGAGGATTCAGCGGAAGTTTTCTCTTCCTGGCGAACGGCTGGAAAGGGGAAGCACTCACGGAACCGATGGTCATGAAAATTGATTCCTTCCATTCCATCCGCCGAGAGTTGAAAGGATATGAGCGTGTGAAAGACTTGCTCGGCAAGCACGTGCCCACCATTAGTCCGCCCGTCTCCTTCGGTGAGTTCACAGGCATCGGCATGGAACTTGCGACTATGGAGGGAAGTCCTTCCACCCTGCAGGATCTCTTCGAAGCTGCCACTGATGATGCACGCCTCGAACGTTTCTTGAATCTCCTGCGCCGCACACTCAGTCTCCTGGCGCACAACATGTACGGGAATACCGGTCGCCGTCGTCATGTCGCACCCTACCGCCAGTTCATGCTGCACATCCGGAAGCAGTCCCGCTGGCTTCAGGGCAATATCGAGAGTCTTCACCGGCAGCGCATCAAGGGAACGGACACCATAGACACAGACATGGTTGTGCGCATGTTCGACCTTGTTCGAAAAAATGATGACGGTCTCGAAACCGTCGTCTGTCTCTCGCACGGTGATCTCAATCTTGCGAATCTGATCTGCGACAACATCGGGAACACCTGGGCGATCGACTGGACGCATGCGGACAATCATCCCCTTGAACTGGACTTTGCGAAGCTCGAGAACGATATCAAGTTTGTCATCGGGAAAGACTTCCAGGAGGAAGATTTTATCCGACTGCAACGATTCGAGGAGTGTGTGCTGGATACTGCTATTCTTCCGGATATTAACGAGATGCCAGCGTCACTCCGATTCATTGCATGGGATATCCGCTTCAAACGCATGTATCTCGCTGTACGCGCGGTGCGAGAAACGTATTTCTCGCTGCGTGATGGCGACGAATGGTTGATGTACCGCATCGCTCTGCTGAAATACGCCATCCACACGCTCAGTTTCGACAGGAGTCGCGATCGTGGGGAATGTGGTCCGGTACAGCTCTGGTATGCGCTCGCCTCGGCGGAATCATTGCTTTTCCAACTCGTGGCCGACGATTTCCAGTTGAAAATCCGTGGAGAGCGTCCATCGACCTATCCTCCCCGTCAGCGTGTTTCCATTGACGAAGCAGACTGGCGTTTTGAAAGCCGGGATTATAATCCACCGTATAACGTCGAGCCGGAAGTGCTCGCGCACAGCCGCGGCAGCAGCGCCTCGGGATGGGCAGATCCCGAAGATGATTTTTCCGGAGCATTTCTGGTGGATGGGATGACAGAGATTATGAAAGGCGAGGATGGAAAACCGCTCAATCCTTCAGGACGAACAGGCATTGCAGGCCGTGGCGCACTTGGGAGATGGGGTCCGAACCCTGTCGTCCTTCCGGTCATCACGCGTGTCAACGCGCATGAAAGTGGACTCGAACTCCTGCTCTGTGACCGAGGGGAAGAAGCGGATGATCTTCCGGAAGACTTTGTGAATTTCGGGGAGGAAACCGAAGAGGTGCTCCGGCGATATGTGGACGCGGTGCTGGACGCCGATGCCGCAGCGGGCAGCACGAAGCTGCTTTACCAGGATTATCTCTACGATGCCAGGCAGACCGATAATGCGTGGATATACGCCTACGGTTTTCTGCTGCATACGGAGAGTGAAACAAGTGTGCAATCGTACAAACCCTGGTGTACACTCCGTTGGACCGAACTGACACCGGAACTTATCAATCGTTTCTCAACCGGCAAGGCAGCGATCCTTCGTTCCGCCGTCGAGTCGCTGTTGCAATCCGGGCGGGTGAAGGAAGAAATCGCAATGGAGATTCTCAGGAAATCAGGATAGGGGATTATGTCGCTGACGAAACTGGAACAGACAAGTATCGACGCATTTCGCAACGGGACCCTTCCGGGAAAGCAGCAAGCGGAGTCGGATGACGAACCATTGCGTTTTGGTCTCTGGGCTCTGCTTACCAGCGCACAGATCGTTCGCGAATACCGGATGGGTGTTGCGGATTTGGAGCGCAGCGTGAAAGCGGATGGCAGCATGGTGACGTCCATTGAAAAGGAAATCGAGTATCGTGTGCTCGAAGCGCTGCGCGCTGCTATGCCGGATGTGCAATTCGTCGGTGAAGAACTCGGGAACAGTCTGCCTGAGAAAGGCGTGGCCCTGGCAATGGATCCGATTGATGGGACATGGAGTTTTCTGGCGCATGCAGAGTCCTGCACCACGACACTCACATGGTATCAGGATACAGAACCCACACTCGGCATGGTCGTCAATCATGCCACCGGTGAGCTTGCGTATGCAGCGAAGGGAGGACTGACCCGTCTCCTGCAGCTCTCCCTGTTTGGAGAAGCCGATATGGGGATGAACCTCACGCCGCGACGGCAGCACGATGATACCTGCCTCATCAATGTGCATCCATCCCGATCCGCCGATGCCATCGTACAGGCGCTGTACACGGAATGGAAACAGAATGCCGTGCGCAGCGTGCGGTCACTCGGCGGTTCGCCCGTGTGGTCCATGCTCGACGCAGCCAAGGGACATTACCTGTATGTCAACAACTGGGCAGGAGGTCCCGCGCAGTCATTCGACCTCGCTGCGGGAATTCTGCTCGTGCGTGGCGCGGGTGGCGACGCAGTAGACGTCCAGGGAAAAAGCATCGATATGCTCGGCCACACCGGTTTGTTCATCGCAGGGGGCAAAGGGCACTGTATGCATCGACTGCTCGAGCTCCTCTCGAAGATCGATTAGTACTACTGAAAACCTATATAAGGGAAATATGCAGAAACTGCATATTTCTCTGGAGCTGCACGTTCCCGGTCCGGGAGTGTATTTCCTTACCGCAATTGGTGCAGCATATACGCTGCATCGCCGCATTGTGGTTGCAGGACTGCGATAGTCTTCTGGACGATCAGCTTATCGTTCAATCAGCAGTTTCGTCATGCGCGATTGTGCCCCAGCCTGGAGGCGAATGAAGTACAGGCCTGGGGGAAAGGCCGCGAGATCGATGCGTGACTGATGTGCGCCTGCATCCTGCAGCATGGCACTATGGTTCCGGTGAAGCTCTCTCCCCAGTGCATCATGCAAGGTCAGCGTGACGAAGGTGCGTTGCGGCAGTGTGTAGGCGATGGTTGTTGTGCCGGTGGAAGGATTTGGATGTGGAGGATGAAGTGTCAGCGCTACAGGAGAGGCGGGGGAATGCACAGCGGTCGTGGTCACAGGATCGATCTCGACATAGGTCTCACAACCGTTGTTGATGTAGGGGGTCTCTCGTGAACCGTACGCGATGTTAAATGAAATGTACTGCGGGATATCGGTGGTATTCCTGTTTTTCACCCGGAAACCCCAAGTGAATGCCGTTTCCTCGTTGTGACGAAGGATGCCGAGAGTTTTGGGATTGCTGTTGTCAGGGTGCGCAGGATCAAACTCGATGAGATCCATCCCGCTGTTATCTGTCCAGGTCAGCTCCGACACAATCTCATGCAGCTCACCACAGCCCGGATTGCGAAGCGTACTGGTGATCACAAAGGAATCGGGTTCATACCAGTCGATGGCTGAGACATAGTTCAGCACCGGGGCGTCGGTTTCGATACATTCATACAGCGCGGTTTTCAAATTCGCGATCGGCAGCCAGTGCGCGTGTGCCATGGGATTTCCATCATCGTCGTATGCAATGACCTGGATCTGCACGTTCCTGCGCGTAATACGATTCTTCACATCAATGAGCCAGTCAAAGGAGGCCTCCTCCTGTTTGTCCAGTGTGAGCTGAGGATCGAAGTCCGTTGGATTCGGGGAGTCCGGGCTCAGGCTGAGTCCATCACTGGTCGGGAAATAGAGGATGACACGCCGAATCATTCCCACCTGCGGCGATATGTTCTTCAATGTGAGCCGGACAGGGAAGGGGTTCGGCCAGACATCACAGGTATCAGATTGCAAGGGAAGTGAATCAGGAAGCAGCAACCTGCCAGAAAAGAGAGGTTGCAGTCCGGGCACCGGCACGCTGCATCGCACTTCGGTGGAATCCATCTGCGTGCCCTCGAAGTTTTTTCCTGTCACTTTGAAGCTGAATTCAGGACGGGCCTCATCGCGCAGGCGCGGCACCCAGCGCACTGTCCATGTCAGTTCCGGCACGGGATCCCCAATCTGCCATTTCTCCATTGGATCGGGATAGATCTTCGCCGTCGCCCGTTGTCCCGGTGGATCGAATTCCACATTGGGGGGGAGGATGATACGGCCGTATACATCATACGCCGGTGCGTTTCCATTATTGACACAGGTCAGTCGCACAGTGAAAGGATTGGGGACGTAGCTGTCGAGTGCTTCGTCGAAATACAGTGAATCCGGCAGGTAACAGCGCGGGGCGAGAATGGGGGAATCCAGAGGAGGGTTGCTTACCGGTACATCCATCGAAGCCGTGAGGATAACACCACCACCGCCCTGCGCCGACCCTGCAGATGGAAGAAATGCAGTGAGGAGCATTACCGTCAGGGATATGAAAGTATTTACCAGCAAGCGATTCGTGCACATAACTATCCCCGGTTGTTTTGCTTCGATGAAAGAACACCGGAGAGTGTAATCGGTTACACCTGACACCTTTGTGTTTGAAGCAAGCGATCAGTCCGCAAGTGCAGAGAGGATGCTTTCCCGCCAGGCTGCCGGTTCGATGCCTTCATCAAATCCGCCATGGGCTGAAATGATCGTGCCATCGCGACCGATGATAAAAGAGACCGGGTAGGCACGAACTCCGTATTGTACGGCGACAGCATGGGGAACGACGGTGACGGGATAGTTGATACCACTGGAGTCGACCATGCTGCGCAGCGCGTCATCTCTTACATCGTCAATGGGATCGAGTGCGAGGATCACGAGCTCATCTGCTGCAAAGCTGTTTCGCAGTTCGATGAGGGACGGGATCACACGCCTGCAGGGAAAACAGTCCGTAAAGAAGAAATCCAGCAGAACCACCTTGTCGCGGAGATCGCTGAGGCGGTATTTCCTTCCATCGGTTCCTGTCGCGGTGAATTCCGGCGCCTTCTTGCCCGCCTCCAGCAGCTTCGGTCCATCATACCCGGGCCTCGGAGCCTCGGTGATCTCGATATTCGCAGGGAGGGTGCTCCCCGTAAATGCGTTTCGGTCCAGGGGAGGGTCGACTTCGAAGGAACTGATATCCACCTCGGCATAGGTTTTTCCCAGGGGCTTCCAGTTGCTGAGGCGGACGATACGCAGCGGCAGCATGTCGGATTCGCGTATGTGCCACTCGATGAATTCCTGGATGATTCCACCAGCTTTTACCAGTTTGCAGGAAAGGATGACAACTGGCGTCGTTCCCATCATTCCCGCTTTCACTGCGCGGTCGGTGATGTCTTTTTCATCGAGCCCTGTGGGAAGGATGTTCTTTCTGCCGGGGAGTGGAAGGAGGTCCCACCCCGTGAGTACGCCGCCGATGCGCGATTGCGGTTGACGTGCCGCGGCGTAGGAATGCATTCGTCCCGAGGCAGGCATGCCCTCGAGCAGCTTCTCACCGTCGAACATGATTACTTCACCGTCGGTGGTGACGCCATGAAATTGGCAGCCAGTGTAGAGTTTGTCATCGCGTTCGGCTGTGACGGTGTATGCCGTGGATTTTGCAGTTGCCGATCCTTCACGTGAGAACTTTGCCTGAACTTCCAATCGGACGGTGGACATATCCGACAACCGCGCCGCCATGGAATGCAGGATGCGGTCGAACTCCTGCTCCATGGATTGTGCGTCACAGATTGCTGGCTGAAGCAGCGTAGGTGCCAAGAAAAGGCAGAGCACGGCGACGAGAATACCTCGTCGATCTCGCGCTACCGATGCTAAACACTTGTAAAGCTTGAGCGAATGAACGAGCAACTGAAATGAACGCATACTGCCTCCTCAACGATATCCCGAAACTGATGCGAATGCTCATCGGTGTACATGCACTATCATAGATTATCCCCTTGAGAGAAGCAAGGTTTAGCAGAGACAACGTGAATTCGTAGTTGTAGGATCACGCGAAATAGCATGCTTCCACGATCGCGATCATCACGGTGCGTTGTGTCATAGAAAAAAATACAGTAATGTTGGGCATGCAGAAATCGACAAACTCCTCCGCTGTGATTTCCCTCAGGGGACTCTCGAAGCATTACGGCAGTGTGCGCGCCGTCGACGCGATTGACCTTGAGGTCCACAAGGGCGAAGTGTTCGGCTTTCTCGGACGAAACGGGGCGGGGAAGACCACGACCATTCGCATGATTCTTGGACTCGTGCAACCAACTTCAGGCACGGTGCAGGTCCTCGGGGAACAGATGAATCCAGGGAAATCGACGGTGCTCTCTGATGTTGGCACACAGGAGTTCATGCAGAAACCCACTGTTCCGGGAGTGCAGCGTACGCTCGCACGTGTCGGTGCACTCGTGGAAACCGCGACGGCATATGCGAATCTGACTGTACGTGAGAATCTTGATATCGTCCGGCGCATCCGAGAAGTCGATCCTGCCACGGTATCTGCAACCATGCAGCTTCTGGGTATCGAGCGCTACGCCGACCGGCGGGCGGGACAGCTATCCCTCGGAAACAAGCAGCGACTTGCGCTGGCGCAGGCCATGCTGCATGAACCGGAACTGCTCGTGCTCGATGAACCGGTGAACGGACTCGACCCCGCCGGTATCGTTGAGATACGCAACCTCCTTCGACAGCTTGCTGATGAAAACGGTGTGACCATTTTCCTCTCAAGCCACATCCTCTCCGAGATTGCTCAGCTCGCGGATCGCATCGGTGTGATCCATGAGGGGAAGATCATCGAGGATCTTGACCGTGCGCACCTGCACCGGCAATTGCACAGAAGACTTGAGATCACCGTTTCCGATATCGAACGTGCAAAGCAACTGCTGCTGCCAATGCAAGGCGTCGCAGGTATTGAAGAGATCGATTCCAGCACGCTGCATATTGCGGCCGGATCGGACCTTGCAGGACGGGTTGCAAAACTCCTCGTCGAGGGGGGCGTGACACTCTCGCGCCTTGTCGAAGTTGAGGAGGATCTCGAACAGCATTTTCTGCGACTTACAGGGGAGGAAACGCGATGATCTCGCAAACGCTGCTCACTGAACTTCTCAAACTGCGGAGAAGCCGGATTACCTGGTTGACTTGGCTGGTGCTTTCTCTGATGCCGCTGGTTTCGGGGCTGTTCATGTGGATTGTCATGGAGCCGGACAGGGCGATGCAGATGGGATTGCTCGGTCAGAAAGCGCAGTTTGCTGGCACGACGGCGAGCTGGGAGAGCTATATCGGTATGCTGCTGCAGACCATTGGCATTGGCGGGATGATACTTGTTGGCGTGATGACGGCATACGTGTATGGGCGGGAATACAGCGAGGGCACTGCAAAAAATATGCTGATTCTGCCTGTTCGGAGGTCGGCTCTCGTGGGCACGAAGCTGCTCGTGGTTATGATCTGGTTCTACGTGCTTCTTTTATCCTTCCTGATAGAGGCATTCGTCATTGGCCTGCTGCTGGATCTTCCTGGGTATTCCTCGACACTTGTGCTTGACGGTCTGGGAGATCTTATCACGCTGTCGTTCGCATGTTTCTTCCTTGCCTCTCCCGTTGCCTGGATTGCGATCGCCGGGAAAGGGTATTTCGCGCCCCTGGGATTCACGATTCTCATGCTTGTGCTTGGAATGACAATTGGAGCGACGGGGTGGGGAAAGTGGTTCCCCTGGTCTATCGTCCCGCTTTTCGCCGGCGTCGCGGGTCCTCGCTCCGAGACACTCGCTCCAGGCAGCAATCTCATCCTCATGATCACCGCCTGGCTGGGAATCGCCGCAGCCAACCTGCAATTGCGGTGGACTGACAATACGCAGTGACATGCTGCGCTACGCTTCCGCCGTCGCAATCATTCGAATGGCCACATGTCCGCTTTTCTTTCCTTCCTCGAGATGTCTGTGTGCTGCAGCGGCTTCGGACATCTCAAACACGCGGTCCATCACCGGCCGTATCGCCCCCGCCTCAATCAGTTCGCGTACCGCGAGAAGATCTTCCTGTCCACCCGGGGCAAGTTTGCAAACAATTTTCTGCTTGCCGGCGATGGACGACCACAGCATTTGAAAGAGCTGTTTGGATTTGAAGCTGGCATTGAGCTGACGTCCATGTTCCTTCAGAACCCGCCGGTTGCGTGAAAACTCACTGCGTCCGAGTACATCAAAAATCAGGTCGTAGCGCTCACTGCCTTCCGTGAAATCCTCTTCCCGGTAGTTGATCACATGATCCGCCCCGAGCGCGCTGACGAAGTCCATTCCCGAGGGACCACAGACTCCGGTGACGTGTGCGCCGTAATGCTTCGCAATCTGTACTCCCGCCGAACCCATGCTGCCGCTGGCACCAACGATGAGCACACGGTCACCTTTCTTGATATCCATCGACCGCAGCAGATGCAGCGCCATGACTGCGCCGTAGGGAAGAACTGCCGCTTCTTCGTGTGAAAGGTTCGACGGTTTGAGCGCGACCGCGGCGCTTTCTTTCATGCAGAAATACTCCCCGTATGCCCCCATGCTCTGACCGAGGTAGCCGAACACTTCATCCCCGGGTTTGAACTTTGTCACCGCATTGCCGGCCGCTTCCACAACGCCAGAGAACTCACTCCCGAGTATGCCGTTTTTCGGGCGCGACACGCCGAAACTCAATTTGACGACCGGCCAGAGTATTCCCGGCATGTTGAACTCGGCGGGGGTCAAGGCCTTGAAATTGCGCGCGAGGAGGTCCCCATAGTTCACCGTCGTGGCATGCGTGCGTATCAGCACTTCGTCGTCTTTCGGAACGGGTGTTTCCTTTTCCTCAATGGTCAGTACCTCAGGTCCCCCGTATTCCCTGTACATGATTGCTTTCATCAGGCGATCTCCTCTATGTAAAACTGCATATATCCAGCCGCCGACACGTATGGCGGAACAATGCTCCTTCCCTGGAACTATGTACTGGATGACACAAATGTATCGAACCCTCGGACATGCAGCAAATCGCGGGAGAAATTCAGGTTGAAAGCATTAGAGGTGTAACTTATCTGAAACCTTCGTTGTCAGTCATGCATTCCACGCACCAACAGTGAAGGAGTGCTTTCATGCAAGGAAGGATACGAATGCTGTCTGTTATCGGTCTGCTTTCTCTTTCATGTCTCCAACCGCAATTGCACGCGCAGCTATACCCTGAGTGGATTACATCGGGCAGCGGAGGATTTACGTTTCTCCATATTGTCCGTGGTATGGATGGCTGCGCTGGCGGTTACTATCTCACCGGGGGAATGGAGGACAACAGCTGCATGCTGCAGAATTCGAATGACGGGGGAGAGACCTGGACGCCTACGCTCGAAGTCAAGCGCTATGGATTCGGGCAGCTGCAGCCGCCGATTCGCCAACCCTATGCTGAGGTTGTGATACAATCCGTCTGTCGTCCCACCCCTGACCGCTGCTACGCTTACGGCTGGGGCAGCATGGAGTTTGATGGACTCCAGCAGCCATTGTTGTTGCGATCGGTCGACAGCGGGAGGACATGGACGGATGTCATCCTTCCTGATTCCGGGCAGGGCGTTACGATGGCATGGCTGGCAATGCGCGACGGGACGCATGGCATCCGCTCCGGTGGATTCATCGATATGGATCATCCCGTGCTGTATCGTACAAATGACGGAGGTGACAGCTGGGAAACGATAGAACTTCCATTTGCCGATTACAGGGTGACGGGACTCGAATACGCAGCCGACGGCACACTGTTCGCCGTCGAGTGGCAGAATGACAGGCCGCTGTACCGGTCGACGGATAACGGCGACAGCTGGGAAATGCGTGGCATACTTCCCGCAAGGCGTGATCCGTTCTTTATCAGCGCCGATCTCGGCTGGATGGCCTTTGGCATTGATACAGGATTGGGTGACGTCGAGCGCGACGGCATCGCACGGACGACAGACGGCGGTGCGAGCTGGCAAATGGTGATGGATACCCTGGTTGAGCCTGCGTTCGGACTTATTGCGATCGCGGCAGCCACGGAAGATGAAGTGATTGCCGTAGGAAGACTCGGGAAACTGCTGCATTCGCATGACGGGGGTGACAGCTGGGAGCGCGCACCTCGTCCGTTCTACCTCTATGATCCCGCGATGGTGGAAGTCGTGTTTCCCGATACTTCATCAGCGGTCGCAGGCGCGTTGAAGCACATCGTTACCTATACCGGCCGACGCACGCTGCCATCTCCCGTCGTCACGATCGATCATGGCAGTGGTGATCTCGATTTCACGGCGAGGTGGACCGCAGTTCCGGGCGCGACCGAATACCAGCTCGAGATGACGCGGGATTACCACACCAGCACGATTCAGTACGAGATTTTTGATACGGATCCGTACATGCAGGGACAGTGGATGACTCCCACCATGCTCGACCTTGCGTTCTGGCTGCAGGTGAACCGTGACTACTTTGTGCGTGTCCGTGCGCGTGGCGGCGGCTACACCAGCGACTGGAGCGCACCGGTGAAGTTTTATACAGAACAGTCCACCTCCGTTGCCACTTCTGCCGCGACGAATTTCACGCTCGACGTGTACCCGCAGCCATGTAAGGATGGTCAGTTGCACATCAACATAGAGGATCTGGCACCGGCTTCACCCTGGTCCATCACCATCCACGATCTTCTAGGCAGATGCGTGATGCGAACGCAAGGCATGAGCAGTGCGGATGGAACGACCGTGTCGGATCTCAATCTGCACGCTGTGACGGCAGGAATATACCTTCTGCATTTCAAGAGTGGAGAAAGGCATTCTTCGATGAGAATGGTGCTGGACTGAGCGCTCAGGCCGTAAGGGAAAAATCAGGTACCGCTCGGAAATCGGGGCGAAACATCCGTATTTTGCCCCGTAATCCTCCCACATGATGAGGTGTGCCTGTGAAATTTCCCTCGATGCAGCAGATCACCCGTTCGTCTCTCACCACCCTTCAGCGTTTTCCTGCCACTCTGGCGGCCGCGGCTGCCGGAACACTGGCGGGAATTACGCTGGCTCAAGACATCGGAACATCGCCGGATACCTTTGCACTGCGTGTGCTGTTTGCTGCGCTGCTGGCCGTACCGCTCACGCTGGTGTTCAGGCTCGTGGCGGAGAAGCGGGAAATCGGCAGGGGAGGGGGCCTGCTTCTGCAGGTCATGGGACTCGTCCTTCCTGTTTTGTACGCATGGACGCTGCCCGGAAACCTGTCAAACGCGCCGGAGATGCATGCCATACGCCTGGCCATGCTCGTGACGGGTGCGATGCTGCTTGTATCCGTACTTCCCTGGACAGGAAAAGGGGAGGGGAATGGGTTCTGGCAGTACAACAAGACGCTGTTCCTGCGCCTGCTCACTGCCGGACTCTTTGCGCATGTGCTGTATGCCGGACTTGCGATCGCGCTTGCTGCGATTGAGAATCTCTTCGAACTGGAGGTGCCCGGACAACGCTACGCCCAGCTCTGGATGCTGCTGGTTGGCGTGTTCATGCCCTGGTTCTTTCTCGCCGGAATTCCGCAGCGGCTCAGTGAATTGCACGAGGCCACCGACTACCCGAAGGGACTCAAGATTTTCGCGCAGTATGTTGTATTTCCGCTGGTCGTGATTTACCTCGTGATTCTGATCGCGTACAGCGGAAAAATCATCATCGAATGGAGCTGGCCGAACGGCTGGGTGAGCAGGCTCATACTCGGTTTCGCCGGGGCCGGTCTGTTTTTCATGCTGCTCATGCATCCCATCCGCGAACAGTTGGAAAACCGCTGGGTGCGTACGGCGCTGCAATGGTTCAACATCGCTCTGCTCCCCCTGCTCGTCCTGTATTTCCTCGCGGTGCTGCGCCGGCTGTCAGATTACGGATTGACGGAAGGACGTTATCTCGCAATTGTCCTGGGAATCTGGCTGCTTCTCATCACGCTGTACCTGCTGCTGAGTCGCGTGAAGAACATCCGGCTTATCCCGGCCTCAATGTGCGCACTCGCGTTCCTGGTTTCCTTCGGTCCCTGGGGCGCGTTCTCCGTTTCGGAACAGAGTCAGATTATGCGCTTTCTGCATATTCTCGATCAGCAGCACATGCTGAAGGATGGGCATGCCGTGCAGGCGGACGCAGAGCTGCCCGCTGAAGCCACCCAGGAGATAAGCGCCATTCTGCAGTACCTTCACAATGTTCACGGTTTCGCCGGCATTCAGCAATACTTTACGGCCTCGCTTCGTGAGGATGACGCTGATGAGGGCGCGAACTGGAAGGATGCGACAGATGTCGCTGCACTGATTGGGGTGGAATTCGCCCTCGCGCCCCGGGCAGAACCGGGTGGCAGACGTTCCTACGAAGCTCGGTTCAGCGATGCCATGCAGGTAGACGGTTACAGATGGGTGCTGCCCGAATACACCTTCCACCGTCGCGGCAATCTGCACAGCATACGTCTCACCGGTTTCGAATACCGTATGAGCGAAAAGCTTGATACTCTGACAGTGCTTGCAGAGGCGCCGGTTGCAGATACGCTGGTCATACCCCTGCAGGAATTCTTCACAGCGCTGTCCGAAGAATACCATACGGTCAGCGCGCTGGAAATTCCACTCGAGCGCATGACAGCAACGGCGGAAGGATCCCGTTTGCGTGTCAAGCTGTATATGCCCTGGATCAGACTGCAGCGCAATGAAGGCAGTCTGAAGATCGAGAACCTGCGCCTGCGGGCTGTTTGCGGGGAAGTCTCCCCGCAGGAAATTCCTCCGCAGGAGATGCCCTGACAATATGCAGATTCTGCATAATTCCCTGGCGGGAAGATGCATTCCTTGACAACACAGGAAGAAAAGACTATATTCTCTTAAACGTATAACAATCTTCCCGGAGGGACTGGATGAACGTACGCGCACTGAACACCGCAAAACAGCTGTCAGCCGCTCTGGCATTCGTGCTTGTTGTTGTGCTTGTATCAGGATGCTCCAGCAGTTCCGATGATGTGACCGCGAGCAGGCAGCAGGACACACCGTCGCTGGCGCTTCGCACACCGCAACCGATGATGCCGCAGCGCCTCGGGGGTGAAGACATAAAAGCGCCCAACCTTGAGAATGTATCCAATCCACCGGGGTATGAATCCGGCTGGCATGTCCAGAGCATCTCGGGCGAGGACACAACCTTTTACAAAAGGGATGGGGACATGATCTATTATCGGTTCACCGTCAAGTCGAACAGGAAAATCACTTCCTATGAGTCGCACACAGTGGAGGATGAAAAGTAATGAATGCCTTTGATCGCGCCCTGCAGAAGGGAAGCGGCTTCCACATCGCATTTTCAATTACCATAGTACTGTTCTTTGTTGGTTTCGCTTTTGTGGAGCCCGAACAGCGCTACGTCGCAATGCTGCTCGTGCTCATCGGACTCAGCGATCTGGGGAAGGAACTGCGCATATGGTATCAGGCCCGGGGTCAATAACACATTTCAAATTGTCAGGCCGGGGTGCCGGGGAGAAACTGTCCGCAAAGGGTGCTCACTGTACGCACACTTGACAACACGCGTGCGTGCAAGTATATTTCCGTGATGTCATATCCTAATTTCACGTACTGAGTAGCTTCGCATCCAGCGAAGAAGGCGCCATACCGTGTCTGGCAAGCTCCCATACGTCCCGGATAAGAGAAGAGTGCTTTCAATCTTCTTGAGTCTGATTGTTCTCTGTACCGGCTATGCTGCTGATGCTGTCGGACAGGATACCTATACCGCAACCTCATATACGGTCGAAAACGGCCTCCCCACCGCAAATGTGCGCCAACTGGTGGAGGATCGTGAAGGGTACATCTGGTGCGGAAGCGAAGAAGGTCTGATGCGTTTCGATGGGCACGAGTTCAAGGTGTTCCGCAGCCTTGGGACGCAGGAAGATGGGTTGACGGACAACAGGGTCATGCGTCTTTTCGTTGACAGGGAAGGGCGGCTGTGGGTGTTCACGCGGCGTGCCATTCACAGGTACGAAGGTGCAACGCAAACCTTCACACGCTATCTGTACTCTGACCAGGGCGGAATCCCGCCGGTAGGCAGATGGGTGCGAGGCGTGCTTCAGACGCAGGATGGCAGTATCTGGGTGCGCACCGATCTGGGAATGAACAGGTTTGACTCCGCAGCCGATCAGTTCGAATTCTTCGAGCCACAGCGAACATTGCCGGGGAATCATGTCGATGATTTGAACTGGGTTGAGTGTCAAGGTGCATTGTGGTACGTGTCTGACGGTTCCGTCTCACGCTTTGATATGCGCACCGGGAAAATTGAGGTTCTTACGGGATCCTACCTCAATCCCACACGCTCGGCACCCGGTGAGATACTTGGGGTATTCCGAAACAGTCGCAGAACATTGTTCGTCGCCACCACGCACTATTTGATTTCTCTGAACCCCGATACGCGGCAGCAGCGCATGCTGCGCACATTTGAGCGTCCGGTCGTGACGGTGAGCAGTCAGGACGATGCGCTGTGGCTTGCGTCACCCGACCTCGCGATTGCACGCTTTGATCTGGAAACACAGACGTTCGAAAACTATCCCGTGGCACAGGATGCCGACGATACGCGATTAAAGCGGATTCGGCAGCTGCAGCTTCAAAGACCGGAAGACCGCAGCATGGGCATACTGGGCATTGAGAAGGACGGCGCGTGCTGGATGCGCTTCCCCGACAACGCGCTCATCCGTTTTGATCCGATGCGCAGGCGCTGGACGCTCCTCGCGGAAAACATCGTACGTGGTGTCGAGGGCCTCAACTTTCTCATTGACATGTCAGGGACTGCGTGGCTCACCATTCCCGGTCAGGGACTATTCAAATTCGAACATCACCCGCGGCGCTTTACCACCTTTGCCATGCCGGTGCAGCGAAGCGCAGTGAACCGGATCGAAACCAACAACGTACGCAGCTTCCTGGTGTGGAGCAGGGACAGTGTGTTCGTGGCGACCCTTTCGGGACTGTATCTCTATCGTCCCTCGGAAAACCGCTGTGAAGCGCTGCGCGGACTCCCCGAGAGGTTTGATCATCTCACACGCGAACCGGTCTGGTCTGTCGCGAAAGACCGGAGAGGAAGGTTGTGGATAGGGACCGGAGGAGATGGGTTGGTGGTGTATGATCCCGTCCAACGGAAATACCTGTGTACCGCTGATCTCGACTATCTGCCGCAATCGATGCGGGTGGCACGGATTCGCACCATGAGCCTGACCGAAAAGGGGGAAATGCTGCTGGGCACCTGGGATGGCGGCTATCGCATCAACGCAGACAGTCTGGAAATATCCCCGACGCGCAGATTGTTCGTTTCCACATTGCTCAACTCCGACACCGTGACGCAGGAGGTCGCGAGAAATCTGATCATGGCTCTGACGATAGACAGCAGGCAGCGATGGTGGCTTGCGACGGATCACGGGCTTGTGCTTGTAGACCCTGCCGCGGAAACGACTCGCATATGGACACGCGACTCATCACCCGAAGCCGGACTGGTCAGCGATAACATCCGTGACGTATTTGAAGACAGCAAGGGGCGCATCTGGCTGGGTACGCATGGAGGGGGACTGCATCTGTTCGATCCGGACAGGGGCACCCTTGCGGTGTTCGGCATGCCTGACGGACTCCCGGATAATATCGTGTACAGCATCGAAGAGGATGCGGGTGGCACGCTCTGGCTTGGCACCCACAGAGGGCTCTGCAGTTTCAATCCGGATACACGACGGGTGAGGAAGTACGGCGTGGATGACGGCCTCCAGAATTATGAATTCAACACCAGCGCCAGCACACATCTTTCTGATGGAAAGCTTGTGTTCGGTGGAGTGAAGGGCTTCAACGTCTTTGATCCCGCAAGCATTCACGATCTTCTGCCGCCACCGAATGTGGTCATCACGAAACTCCTCGTTTATAGCGAAGAGCGTCCCTTCAATGCGAGTGGCTTTGAATTACAGTACGATGAGAATTACCTCACCTTCGAATTCGCCGCCCTCAGTCATCAACGTTCAAATGAGCACCGCTATGCATATATGCTCGAGGGGGTGGACAAGGACTGGGTGCATCCTGGACCAAGGCGCTTCGCCTCCTATTCAGGGTTGCGTCCGGGCGCGTACTCGTTTCATGTAATCGCATGCAACAGTGAAGGACGCTGGAATAAGACCGGCATTTCGCTTCCTTTCACGATACGCCCCGTGTGGTGGCAGACCCCGTGGGCCTACGCACTCTACACCTTCGCCGTGGTGCTTTCCATATTCCTGTTGATTCGAATTCAGCAGCGGCGTGCCGTTCAGCGGGAGCGTTATCGCAATGATGTCCTCGCCGCTGAACTGCGGGCACAGACCGCGGAGGCGGAAGCGAAAGCGTTGTCTGCGGAAAATGAGGTGAAAGCACTTGAACTGAATCGCGCCGAACAGCTGCGTATTGCGTACGATGAGCTCGAGAAAACGCATGAACAGATGCGCGCCTCGCGCGCGGAAATTGAAAAACTGTCCCGTGCGGTACATCAGAGTCCGACCATCGTCATCATCACCGATACCAATGGTGCAATTGAGTATGTTAATCCAAAATTCACGGAAGTCACCGGCTACACGGCGGAGGAAGTTGCAGGCAGGAATCCGCGTCTGCTGAAATCCGCGGAGAGTTCCACGGCATTGTACAGGCAGCTGTGGCGTACGCTTGCGCGGGGAGAGGAATGGAGAGGCGAGCTGCAGAACCGGCGCAAAGACGGTTCTTCGTACTGGGTGCTTACCTCGATTTCCCCGCTCAAGGGACAGGATGACAACGTCACACACTATATCGGAATTCAGGAAGATATCACTGAGCGCAAGCAGACGGAACAGACACTGGCCCGCAGAACGCAGGAACTGGAGACGATTGACCGTATCGTGGAAATCCTCAACAACGAAACCAGTCTCCAGCGCCTCATCCGCTCGCTCCTTGAGCAGGGAATGAAACTTCTGCCCTGTGCGCATCGAGCCAGAATCTTCATTCATGATCCTTCGCGGTCGTCGTATTTCCTCAGCGACAGCATAAATTACCCCGCTAGTGATTCGGATCTGACGTTAAACCACACGATTCATGGGTACAATGTGCTGCATGACATTCCTGAAAGTGGGATACAGGTTCTGCAGCTGAAGGACTCTGAGCAGCGTGGCAAAACTCCTGAGCAGGACGGGAAAGCTCTTGAGCAGGGCGGGAAAGCTACGGCACAGCGCAACCGCCCGACATCGCTGTTGCTGATGTCGGTCAGCTACACCCAGGAGGGGAGCCAGGGACGCAGCGTGCTGCTTTTTGACAATCGTGATGATACGGTTGTGTTCACTTTTGAGGATGCCAGCAGACTGCAGCGATACCGCGAACATGCCGTGACGGCCCTTGCCAAGGCGCATACGATGCAGGCGCTGAAAACGAAAAACGAAGAATTGGTCCGGACGCAGGAGCAGCTTGTGGTGCAGCAGAAGCTGGCATCGCTCGGACAGCTCACTGCAGGCATTGCGCATGAAATCCGGAATCCCCTCAACTTCATCAATAACTTTTCCATCACCGCGCGTGAACTGGTTGAAGAAATTCAGGTCAGTATTGATCTCGGCGAGAGTCCGCTCGAGTTATTCGGTGAACTGCGACTCGCCTCAGAGAAAATCCAGGAGCACGGCACGCGTGCGAACCGAATCGTGGAGGGAATGTTGATGCATGCGCGGAGCAAGCAGGGTGAGAGGCAGTTGACGTATGTCAATCGGCTGGTGAAGGACGCTTTGCACCTGGCCTATCATGGGAAACGCGCGAGCAACAGTGAGTTTCATGTACAGATCGAAAAAGAGTTTGACGATGATCTTCCTCCCGTGTCTTTGATCCCGCAGGAAATCAGTCGTGTCGTGCTGAGCCTGCTCGACAACGCCTTCTATGCTGTTTTAAAAAAGCAGCAAGCCGGTGAAGACGACTCGTATATGCCCACCGTCCATGCGCAAACCCGGGTGGCCGGACAGGATGTGGTCATCCAGATTCGTGACAATGGTGGCGGTATCCCGCGTGAGGTGCGAGAGCGCATTTTTGAACCGTTCTTTACTACGAAGCCTACCGGTGATGGCACCGGACTGGGACTTTCCCTGAGCTACGATATCATCGTCGAGGGGCATGGGGGAAGCATGCGGGTAGACAGTGAAGAAGGGGAATGGACGCAGTTCACGATCACACTGCCTCTGGATAAGGACGCAGGGAGTGCGAGCTGACGACCGGAAGGTCCGGAACAGATTGATGCATGGAAAAGGCTTTTCTGAGCATTTTTTCTCGAATCGGAACCCTTCTGCCCCCGGTCCGGTTCATATATAATGGACAGTTTCACAATAATGACAGCAGTATCCATACTCAGCTGACAAGTCCATTCCCGCAACACACTCTCAACAGTGGCAGTGCACGAATCACAGTGCACGCATCGCCGCAACCAAATACCCTACGTATCACCAAAACACGAAGAGACGTATGAACATCATTCGTTTTGACAGTTACGACGCATTGGACAAAGAAATAGGTAGTGATCGTTTCATCGATTTTCTGCATACCCATCTCGATCAGTTCGGCGACCCGAAGCCTGCAATCCGTAAATGCCTCGATTTCGCTTTCGGGCTCAATGGCGGGCTCGGTGGATTTGCGCTCGCAGCCGAGGTTGAAGGAGAGCTTGTCGGTGCATTGATCATGAACAGCACGGGAATGTCGGGGTATATCCCTGAGAACATCCTCGTGTACGTAGCGGTGGATGCCTCGAAGAGAGGTATGGGCATTGGCCGCAAGGTTGTCGAACGCGCACTCAGCGAAGCCGATGGTGAGGTGAAACTGCATGTTGAATATGAAAACCCCGCAAAGCGCCTGTACGAACGCATCGGTTTCGCTTCCAAATATGCGGAAATGCGTTACAAGAGGTAGATCATGGCAGAATTGCTGATCCATACAGACCGCATCATCGGGAATATTGAGAAAATCAATGCGGTGATGAAGAAACACGGGGCGCATTGGACGCTGATATCCAAGGTGCTCAGTGGACACAAGGAATCCCTGCATCGCATACTGGCGCATCCGGCGATGGACGGATTGCACAGCATTGGCGACTCCCGGCTTTCCAGCCTCGAGGTCATCAAAAGCCTGCGGCCCGATATCAGGACGATGTATATCAAGCCCGTTCCGCAGAATCTCGTTCCTTCCATCGTCCAGCTTGCGGACATCTCACTGATCAGTTCGCTGCGCACGCTGCATCTGATGAATGAAGCTGCCGCGCGCATAGGCGTGCGTCATCAGGTGATCGTCATGATTGAACTCGGGGAACTGCGTGAAGGCGTGGTCCGCGAGAATATCGTGGATTTCTACAGACAGGCTTTTGCGATGGAGTATATCGAGGTCATCGGCATCGGAACGAATCTCGGCTGCATGTACGGGATTGAACCCACGTATGACAAGATGATTCAGCTCTCTCTTTACCGGCAGTTGCTCGAGGAGATGTTTGACCGCAAGCTGCCCATCATTTCCGGCGGGAGCTCCATTACACTGCCGCTTCTAGGGAGCCGGAGACTGCCGCCGACAACGAACCATTTCCGTATCGGCGAAGCGGTATTCCTCGGAACGTCCCCGCTCGACAACAAACGCTTTCGCAATCTTTCCACGGATGTGTTCGAGTACAAGGCGAACATACTGGAACTGGAAGAAAAGGAAAGCACACCCGACGGTATCATCAGTGATGCGGCCGTCGGACACGTTGCCGAAAGCAGCGAAGCGCCGCAGCGGGGAGAGATGCACTGTCGTGCCATTGTAGACTTTGGCTTGCTCGACGTCGATGCGGACGAGATCGCGCCGAAGGACAGTCATGTCCGCTTCGCTGGCACGACCTCGGATCTCACCGTGTTCGAGATCACCGACAATACGACAGCGAGCGGCAAGCAGCGCTATCACGTCGGGGATACGGTACGCTTCGTTCCCACGTATATGGGGGCAGCGCGACTGATGAATTCCAAATTCATTTACAAGACGGCGACAGGGAAGCAGTACGAACTGCCACGCACCTGACCGTACGTACCGCTTTCATGGATTCGAAATGAAAACGTCCCCGCGCTACGGGGACGTTTTCGATTCATATCATGGCATTATGCAGTTTCTGCATATCGGGAGGCGGGAGAATATGCAGTTTCTGCATAATTCCGCTTCCCGGGGATGGATTTTCAGATGGTGTACTTCCTGCCTTCGTTGGCTTTTTTGAGATAGTCCATCAGTGGCTCGAAATAGCGCAGCATGGGTTTGGCGCTGATTTCCTCACCGAGATTATCCTTCATCAGCTTGCGCCAGTCGACGCTCGCGCCTGGAGTGAGAATACTGCGGAGGAAATTGCCGACCTCGACACTGCCGAAATAATTGGTTGCATGCGGATCCTGCTTCAGGATTTCGCGTGCGATGTGGTCGTGCAGCTGGAAGAGAATGACATATGAAAGCGCGTAGTCGTAGTACTGCGCTGCGTCATTGTTGATATGCGTTTTCGATGCAGCATCGCAGTACTCCTCACCGCGCTCGGTGGGAGGGACGATACCCTGCCATTTCTTTTTCAGGTCCCACCAGGTGCTGTTCAATGCATCAGCAGGAAGCGCATCAGCATACAGCTCATGTTCGAATTCCGTCATGACGCCGGCCGACCAGGGGAGGAAGACGATATAGTTGAGCGCTTCCTTGAGCAGGGTCTGCATCTCATCGTTCGGGGCATCGGCCGGGAGCAGCTCGAGGTGCTCGAGGAAAGGACGCTGCATCGCAGCGAGTCCCAGCAGACTCCCAACGGCTTCATGGAAGGCACGGTTCGCGCCGTTCCGGAGCAGGGGAGGCACGTCGTCGTTGCTGTATGCGAGGAAGTAATAAATGTGCCCGTATTCATGATGCACCGTTTCATACCACTCGGCATTCGGGATAATGCTCATCAGGCTGCGGACATCATGGTTCAAATCCATATGCCAGGCTGATGCATGGTTGTTCTTCTTGTAATCCGCATCCGGGGGAAGCGGGTAGAGGCTTGACTTTTCCCAGAAGCTCTGCGGAAGCGTCTCGAAGCCCATGCTGACGTAAAAGCGCTCTCCCTGGCGGGCGAGCCATTCCGCGTCCTTCTGCGCGAGTACGCCGTCGAGGTCGAGTCCTTCGACCGTGAGCAGCGAACTCCAGTCCTGTCCCCAGCGATTCGGGAGCCAGTGTGCAGGGAGATAGTCGGGCACTTTGGCCATGCCATAGCGCTTCGCCAGTTCGTAGCGTGCCCAGGTATGCAGCTCACGGTAGAGGGGCATGATTTCGTCGACGAGGCGACGATTCATGTCCATCATTTCTTCCGTGGTCATCCCGTAGTCGGAGACCTGGTAACTGAAATAGTCGTCATACCCGAGCGCCTGTACCGTTTTGTTGCGCAGCTGCCGCAGGTTCAGCAGTCCGTCACGCAGTTCGCGTCCCACTTCCTTGCTCGCTTCCCAGGCTTTGAGCCGTGCGGGGAGAAGCGTTTCTTCCTTGAGGCGCGTATCGATGTCGTTCGTGCTGACCGCTTTGCCGTCAATGGTAAAATTGAAACCGAAAAGCTTTTCGGTCTGCCTGGTTTCGGCGTCAATACGTTCTTTCACGAGATCGGGAACGGTTTGAGGATTGTTCGCAGCGTTGTACAACACTGCTTCGAGCTCCCGCACCTGCAGATCCGTCAGCGCGTCACGATGCTCCAGCAGTGCGCGTGCCCGGGTGATGTTTTCCTCACTGCCGGTGAAGGCGGCAAGCGCTTCATTTGCGGCTTTCGTTGCCGCTGCCGTGGCGGTATCACCTTCCTGAATGAAAGTGTTGGATTTCCATTCCGCTTTCGACGAAGCGTAATAGAGTTCGACGTAGCGTGCGTTGTAGTCCTTGAGAAACTGATCGGCTTCCTGCATTTGCGTTTCGTCTTTTCCGCAGGCGGAGAGCAGAAGCAGGGCAGCCAGTACAGGCAGCATGATTCGCGGCATGAATATGAACCCCTTTCAATTGATGATTTACCAGTCGCACATGCAGATAAAATAGAATCTCTTTTATGAAATCCATAACTTCCATGAGAACACCTGCTTGTACCCGGAGAGGTTTTTCATGAAGTCTCGTGCGGCATTGCCGACAGAATGGCGCGTCCCGCTGCTGTATTTTCTCGTTGCGATGCTCTGGATTCTGTTTTCCGACATGCTGCTTTTCGACGCCCTGTTCAGTCCTGCTACCATCTCGATGATCAGCACGCTGAAAGGCTGGCTCTTCGTGTTCGTGACCAGTGTGCTTCTGTTTCTGTCCCTGCGCAAGCATATGAGGGAACAGCGAAGGAAAGAGCGGGCGCTGAGTGATGTCAACATTCTGCTTCAGTCTGTGTTTGATTCCTTCCCCGACGCGTTGTTCGTTCTCAGTCCCAAACTCATGCTGCAGTACCACAACCGGCGGGCGGAGGAGCTGTTCGGTCTGGTCGACGGCTGGTCGGCGAACCACGACATCTGGGAGAAGCTTAGCGACCGATTTGGACTGGACATCAAGTCTTACGCCTTGGATGCACTCACTGGCGCGAAGCCGGCATCCCGCGAACTGCTCGACGAAAAGGGCCTCTGGTGGGAGATGCGCTATCACCCGTTTCCCGGTGGCATGACGCTCTACCTGCGCGACATCACTACCACCAAGCACAGCATTCAGCGGCAGATCGACCTGCAGCGCGAGAGGGAAGAACTGCTCACCCGCCTTCAGATGCACGTCGACCGTATGCCGATCGGTTACATTGTCTCCGACAGTAATTTCCGCATACAGTATCTCAATCCCATGTCGGAACGGCTGTTCGGCTACGACAGGGGAGAAGTTCATGGACGCAAACCCTACGGATTGATCCTTCTGGAATCATCAAAAGAATATTTCGAAGAGGTGCGGGAATCACTTCTCAGGGGGAAATTGACCGCACACCTGACCACGGAAGCCATGACACGGGACGGGAAAAAGCTCGTGACCGAGTGGTACAATACACCGATTCTCGACAAGGATGGCAATTTTGAATCCCTTGTTTCCATGGTCGTGGACGTAACCGAACGCACCCGCGCTGTAGAGGAGCTCAGAGAGAGCGAGGCGCGCCTCCGCGCCATTCTGGAAGCGCAGAACGAGTGGATCGTGCGCTGCAAGGTGGACGGGACGTTGACGTTCGCAAATGAGAATTACTGCGAATACCACAACCAGACGACGGAGGAAACGATCGGTACATCCCTCTTCGCCCATTTGACGGATGATAACCGTGAGAAAGCCGCCGCCGTTTTTGAATCGCTCGGCAGGGAGCGTCCCACCTGGGAAGGCGTGCTCGTGATTTCGGATGAATCGGGCAACCCCCGCTGGCATTGGTGGTCACTGCGGGCGCTGTTCGGCAGAGACGATTCCGTTAAGGAAATTCAGGCTGTCGGACGTGATATCACGGACCAGAAACTTGCAGAAAAGGCATTGCGCGAGAGCGAGGAACGCTACCGTGTCCTCATCGAACGCGCGAATGATGGAATCCTTCTCCTTCAGGACGGTGTATTTGTAAGCTCAAATCCTTCGGCCGCGAGAATGCTGGACATGGAAATCGGTGAACTTGTGGGCAAACGACCGGAAGACATCTCCCCGCCGAATCAGCCCGACGGTGAAGCCTCCGCAAGCAAGGCTGCCAGGTTGATACACGAGAGTATTTCCTCCGGCAGGCGGGTGTTCGAATGGATTCATCTCCGCAAGGACCAATCGGCAGCAGTAATCGAAGTGAGTCTCACACGCATTGAACTGCAGGATCAGCCTGTGGTGCTCTGTTTCTGGCGTGACATTACATTGCGGAAAGAGGCTGAACGGGAACTCCTGCTGAGCCGCACCAGACTGCGCGCACTTGCCGAACGCCTCGACCGAATCCGCGAGGAAGAGAGACTTATCCTCTCGCGGGAAATTCATGACGGACTCGGCCAGTCACTGACTGCCTTGAAAATTGACATCTCTTATCTGCGCCGCCTCAGGAATCAGAAAGGAACAACAGCGGAACAGGAAGAGGATGCCATGCAGTCCATGGGCTCCCTGGTTGAACAGCTCATTTCCCAGGCACGTCACCTGGCGTGGCAGATGCGTCCGGGCATGCTCGACCAGCTCGGACTCTCCGACGCCCTCCGCCAGCACGCGCATGACATCTCCAGGCGCAATGAGCTGCAACTGACGGATCGCATTGAGGATATCGGTGAGAATCTGGATCCCCGTGCCGCCCTGGCACTGTACAGGATCGCGCAGGAAGCGATGACCAATATTCTCCGTCATGCGCATGCGAAGAAAATATCCGTCACCCTCAGGCAGCGGACACAGCGTATCTTTCTCGAAATCACGGATGATGGAGTGGGAATATCACCGCGCGACAGCGAACAGAGCAGTTCCATGGGACTAATCAGTATGCGTGAACGTGCGGAATTGCTCGGTGGGAATATCGATGTGCTTCCCGGGGACGATGGAGGTACCGTGGTACGTGTGACCGTACCCATCGTGCGTGAAGTCGATCCGGATGAGATCAATGTAGAGTAAGAAAACCACTTTATTTTCCTCAATAATTGAATACGGCTGAAAAAATGCGTATTCTGTCTGTGTACATGAACATATTCCGCAGGAATAAGGATTCTATTCGCTTATTGCGTATTTATTTTGTACTGACCCTGCGTAATTGGGAGTGCGTATCATGAATTGCATGCACTTTCGCATAGAAGAGGAGAGTCATGATTCGAGTAGCCCTCGTAGATGACCACAGAATCGTGCGTGAGGGATTAAAGAAAATTCTCACGCTCGAGAATGACATGGAAATTGCAGGGGAAGCCGGAAGTTCGGAAGAAGCATTGGATATGCTGCAGAGGATCAAGGCTGATATTCTTCTGCTGGACATTTCGCTGCCGGGACGCAGTGGACTCGATGTCATCAAGGATTTGAGAAGCCTGTACCCGGAAATGGGAATCCTGGTCCTCACCATGCACCCGGAGGAAGTACTCGCCGTACGCTCCCTCAAAGCAGGGGCTGCGGGGTATCTGAACAAGGATTCCGCAACGGATGAACTTGTCAGTGCCGTGCGCAGAATTCACGGCGGAGGAAGGTATATCACTCCCTCGGTCGCGGATCACCTTTTTTCCGCCTTCCAGGGAGAGAGTGGGGATTTTCCCCATGATGAGCTCTCGGACAGGGAATACCAGGTCATGCTGCTCATCGCGCAGGGAAAAAAGAATCAGGAAATCGCCGATGTACTCGCAATCAGCGCTCGTACGGTCGGCACGTACAGAACACGCATACTGCAGAAACTGAATTTGCACTCGACAGCGGATATCGTGCGCTACGCCGTTGATCACAAGCTCGTTGATGCAGGAATTTGACGGTGTATGCATTTCCCGTACAAGGTGTACGGGTTTTCATCACTGGTCAATGAGGGATTCGGAGGGTAAGATCGGGATTACTGATTACAGCGTAGTAGACAGGAGGAAGTTACATTTGCCACTGTACGTTGTTGAACAAGTTCTCCGTGGCATTGTGAAAATCCTGATCGCTGACGAAATGCCTGATGTTGGAAAACGATTGGAAAGACTGTTCCGAAACATGCCTGGTGTATCTACCGTGAATTACTGCTCCTCCGCAGATGATGCCATCCTGAAATTGCTGGATTTGCAGCCCGATGTGCTTATTCTCGGACATCAGCTGAAATCCTCGGATGGAACCGAAATTCTGCGCAAGGTCCCTGACTACTCGCCCGGCACTGAAGTCTGTGTGTATTCGGCATTTCTCTCTGAAATTGACCGCAACGCCTATAGCAATCTCGATATTCATGGTTTTTGTGATAAATCATCGGAGCTTGACTCGCTGCTGACGAACGTTGAGGCCAAAGCCGCCATCCGTCATCAGTACAAGCACTTAAGTCCTGTACCCATAAGCTGAGAGAAGCATGTTCATTCCGGGGACGCTGCATTGCGCTCTCCTCTGATGTAACGTCGCTGTCCCGAATCTGACTGATACCTGTTTTCTCTCACATTATCCCGTCTCTGCCCCACCTATCACCGCGCTATCGACCCGTAGGCAGAGACGGGTTTATTTTGTTTATTATTTTACCGTACGATTATCGTTCAGTAAAATTACAACTCCCTGACTTACATCTTATTAACTGGTGCGCATGTGCCGCCCACATTACATTGGGGGCGGTGATAGTATTAAGCGTGGTGATAGCACATGCATACCCTGTTGATGTATGCGAGCATCGACATTCACATTGAGTACGCCCGCAACGAGAGTACCGCGTATCTCTACGAGCACGATGGAATCAGTATCGAGATCACCGGCGGTGCGCTGGTGTTTACCTATGAGGTGCAGCACAATGCCGTGCAGACGAGAACGCGCAGTATTGGTCCCATAAGCCTGCCGCAGGGCATATCCGGTGCGTTCGACCTGCTGCAATGCGGCTACGATGCGGCGAGCGGTGAGGGCTGGGTAAGTATCAATGGAGTGAGGCAAGGGACAAATTGGGGGAATAAAAATCGCGATCTGGCCTGGAGCGCAACTCCGGGAGATGTCACCATCGGCAGATTACTCGATGGCGGCGGCGGGAGTTTCGTTACCCTGGGCTCGGTAGCTGTGTACACGGGTCACGTCGGCGTGACGCCGGTGGAACTCACGCATTTTTCCGCGTACCGGAAGGATGCCGGTATTACGCTGCAGTGGAGAACCGCGACGGAACTCAACAACCATGGGTTTGAAATCCAGCGTCGTTTCCCCGTTTCCAGGGGGGACAGCGACTGGGAAGTGCTCGGCTTTGTGCCGGGTGGGGGAACTGTGCAGACACCGAGCAGCTATGTGTATGAGGACAGAAACATTCCCGCATCCGCAACCCGGGTCAGTTACCGGCTGCAGGCAGGTGCGTATACGTATATACTGAACCGGGAGGGACTGCCAGCCGGCATGTACATGCTCATCGCACATACTTCGAGCGGATCCGCGGCCCGCCGCCTCATTGTGCAGTAATTTCTCCCCCTCTCAGATGGGCATTTTTCCAGAGTATTTGTATCTTAATTGATCAGCTCGCATGGAATTGGTTCTTTCATGGCTGCGCCATGTCCCAGTGTGTTTTCGGGGGACCGTGACCGTGTTGCTGTACCAACAGATATTCAATTTACCAACAGATACAATGGAGCAATCATGCAGGTAGAATCCCACGAACTCAAGCAGGATCTGCTTCCGCTGCGCGCGGTCGATCATGTTGAGATCTACAGTGGTAACGCCAAGCAATCCGCCTATTATTACCGCACGGCGTTCGGATTTTCACTCGTGGCCTATCGCGGACCGGAAACCGGTGTTCGCGATCGCGTGTCTTACGTCCTTCAGCAGGACAAGGTGACACTGATCCTGACGACACCGCTGACCGATGACGGGATCGGGCCCTTTCTCACCAAGCACGGCGACAGTGTGCGCGACATCGCCCTGGAAACGAGCGATGCGGAATTCTGCTTCAAAACCACCGTTGAGCGCGGAGCGAAAGCGATCGCCGAACCGCATATCATCGAAGATGAGCACGGCAAAGCCAAAGTGGCGACTGTCGCGACCTATGGCGATACCGTGCATACCTTCATCGAGCGCATGGATTACAATGGACCGTTTCTGCCCGGTTTCATTGCCACGCCCGAAGACAACATCTCGCGTCCGGTCGGACTCAAGCATATCGACCATATCGTGGGCAATGTCGACTGGGATCAAATGGACGAATGGGTTGACTACTATCTCAACGTCTTCGGTTTTTCCCGTTTCGTCAGTTTCGACGACGGCGACATCTCCACCGAATACAGTGCACTGAAATCCACCGTCGTCTCCAATCACAACAAGTGGATCAAATTCCCGATCAACGAGCCCGCGAAAGGCAAGAAGAAATCGCAGATCGAGGAATACATCGTCTATCACAACGGTCCCGGTGTGCAGCATATCGCCATCGAAACCGACAACATCGTCGAGACCATCGGCCTCATGCGCGACCAGGGCGTGGAATTCCTCGATATTCCCGACACCTATTACGACGATCTGCTCGATCGTGTCGGACCGATCGATGAAGATCTCGCACCGCTCAAGGAACTGAACATTCTCGTCGATCGTGACGACAAGGGCTACATGCTTCAGATCTTCACCAAGCCGGTGGAAGATCGTCCCACCCTGTTCATCGAAATCATCCAGCGCAAGGGTGCCGAAAGCTTCGGCAAGGGCAACTTCAAGGCGCTGTTCGTCTCGATCGAACGCGAACAGGAGCGTCGCGGGAATCTCTGATTCCCCGCGAGTACTTTGCAGGCCCCTTCCCGCGAACCGGGAGGGGGCTTTTGCTTGTACCGGCATAAAACACCATCCCGCCACGGTGTATGAATATGCGCTTGACGGACAACGTGAAGTTGCGTTCATTGGAGGATATGGAGTACAAAAAGACCTATATTGACGGCTATAACGTTCTCCGAAAGATTTCACGGCTCGAACGCCTCATGCAGTCGAATGCCGACGCGGCACGAAGAGGCTTCGTCGAGTTCGTGCGCCGAAGGGCGCGCAGCCTCGGCCATACGGTCATCGTGTTCGACGGACATGGTGATGTGATTGGCGGCGGCGCACGGATTTCGGTGGTGTACTCGTTGACCCGCACAGCGGATTCCTGGATTCGCATGAGCCTGGAAAAAGAACACCACCCGCGCATGTGCCTGGTGATCAGCTCTGACAACGAGGTCCGTGCTCATGCCCTGGCATGCGGAGCGGAAGTTCTCGGCGCGCAGGAGTTCATTACGCAAAAGAAAAAGGAAAAGCAGGATACCGTAGAAATGCGTCTGAAAACGCAGGCGGTCTCAGAACATGAAATCCGCTTCTGGATGCGTGAGTTTGAACGGGATTCTGAAAACAATGATGACGGCGGAACGCCGGGTGGCAAGCCGGGTGGCAAGAAAGGCGGAAGGCCACATGGATCCGGACAATGACATTGGAAATAGCACACCAATTCCCTAGGTTGAAAGATACTCCAGATTGGAGAACACAGTGAGCAAGAAACGGGAAGAACCTCGCATTTCATATCTGAAATTCACGCGTCAGCGGGTACGGTCCTCCATGGAGGAAGTGTACAGGATTACCATGTTCGGTTTGCGCTTTTTCCGCTATCTCTTTGTCCCGCCGTATGAATTCGGACAGGTACGCAAGCATCTCGATGATCTCGGTTCGAAATCGCTGCCGTTGCTGACGGTTGTCGGACTGATCATGGGACTCATCCTTGCCCTGCAGTCGCGTCCCACTCTCGATCGTTTCGGCGCAGGCGGGTTTCTTCCGGCCATGATTGCCCTGACGATCGTACGGGAACTTGGTCCGGTCATTACCGCGCTTATCGTTGCCGGAAGGGTGAGTTCAGGTATTGGTGCGGAAGTCGGTTCGATGAAAGTGACTGAGCAGATCGATGCACTTGAAGTTTCCGCGGTCGATCCCTACAACTATCTCGTGGTCACCCGTGTGCTTGCCTGCGCCATCATCCTGCCGCTGCTCACCGCCTACGTCGATTTCCTGGCGATTTTCGGTGGTTATGTGGCCGAATGGCTCAATCACAACTCCAGTTTCCAGCTGTACTTCACTGAGGTTATTCAGTCGATCCGCTTCTACGACCTGCTCCCGGGCGTCGGGAAAACCATCGCCTTCGGCTATATCATCGGTGTGATCGGAACCTATCAGGGATTCAATACCAGCAGGGGAACGGAAGGCGTCGGACGCGCGGCCACCTCTGCCGTCGTCCTTTCATCATTGAACATCATCTTTCTCGATATGGTTATTATTCAGCTCACGTATCTCTTTCTCGGAACCGGGGCCTGATGCAGAACAACGAAATTCTCATCGACGTTGCGGATGTCTGGAAATCGTTCGACGAGCACGAAGTGCTCAAAGGCATCACCATGCAGGTGCGCAACGGTTCGAGCGACGTTATTCTCGGACGCAGTGGTATCGGGAAAAGCGTCCTGCTCAAAAGTATTGTCGGACTTCTCACGCCCGAACGTGGGTCAATTCACGTGATGGGCGAAGAGGTCATCGGAATGAAAACCCGTGCGATAAACACCCTGCGGAAGAGAATCGGCTACGTGTTCCAGTACGCGGCGTTGTACGATTCGCTGACCGTGCGCGAGAACCTGGAGTTTCCCCTCCGCAAGCACACGGATGCCGATGAGGATGAGATCACCGATCGCGTATTTGAACAGCTCAGGCTGGTCGGACTCGAAGACGCCATCGATAAGATGCCCTCGGAACTTTCCGGGGGGATGAAAAAGCGTATCGGACTGGCCCGGGCGATCATCAAGCGACCGGAAATCGTTCTCTACGACGAACCGACGGCCGGACTCGATCCCATTACCGCACGCGAAATTTCAGAGCTTATCCTGAGCCTCGAAGAGCAGTTCGGCATCACGTCGATTACCGTGACGCACGATCTCGAATGTGCCCGCATTATCGCAAACAGCATCTACATTCTCGATGACGGCGTGTTCCAGCACCAGGGCACGTACGATGAGCTGAAATCCTCCACCGATCCGTATACCCGTGCATTCTTCCAGGTGGCATTATGAAAAAAGCCAATCTGTCCAAAGCCCGCGTTGGTCTTCTCATTTTCCTGGGTGTGATCTCCTTCACGCTGGCCATCTTCTACATCGGAGACAAGAGCCAGCTCTTCAGCTCCGTCTTCTACGTGCAGGTGAATTTCTCCAGTGCGGAAGGAGTGAAACCCGGCGCGTACGTCGTGCTCTCCGGATACAATGTCGGAACAGTGTCCTCTATCAGCCTGACCGAGGAAGCCGACAGCGTCCGCCTTCTGCTTCGCGTCAGCGAAGATGTGCATCCTTTCATCAAGACGGATTCAAAAGCCGAGGTGAAACAGGAAGGACTGGTCGGGAACAAGTTCATCAACCTCAATATAGGTTCGGACAAGGCGAAGCCGGTTGATGATTACGGATTTATCGAAGGCGTGCCTCCGTTTGCGCTGACCAGTCTCGCCGACAATGTGACTTCCATCACCGATACGGCGAAGCTCGTCATGGTGCAGATGAACACCCTGCTCACTCATCTCAATGAGGGTGACGGGACAATAGGAAAGCTTTTGACCGATGATGAGATCTATCGCCGTCTTGTCGGTGTTGTCGAGGAGACGGAAAGTGGACTGAAGCAGACGAACGCGAGGCTTGACCAGCTCTCCGATTTACTCGTCGAAAGTGCGGAAACGCTCAAACGCATCGCCACGAAAGCCGATACGGCGATGGGCAGTACCAGCCGGATCACCGCGGAAGCGGCTGAGCTGATGGACGATATCAACAGCGGGCAGGGGACGCTCGGTGCGCTTATGAAGGATCGCGCGCTGTATGACTCGCTCGTTACGCTTCTGACCACCCTGAACGACGTTGGGTATGAAGCAGCGGATGCCGCAAACCAGGCTGCGAACAGTTTGCATGCCATGCGTGAACACTGGCTGTTCGGCCGCGTTTTCGCAGGTGATAATTTCGAAGAGGAAGATCCTCCGATGTCCGCCTATCAGCACAAGCTGCGCATGGTCAATCAGAAACTGCGTGAGCTCAACGAACGTGAAAAACAGTTGCGACAGCGTGAACAGCGCATGCAGCAGGGGAAACAGGGACCCGGACGATGACCACGCTGCTGCTCGGACATCTCGTACTGGATGAAATCCATGCGTTGGACGGCAGCATCTGGCATGCAGCCGGAGGCATAACTTTTCCCCTCGGTGCATTCAACGCCCTGGCTGGTGAGCAAGACAGCATTCTGCCTGTATTTCCGTTCGGCGCTGACGGCAGACCAACGCTGCAGGACCTCGCTTCCAGGTTCCCATGCGTTTCCTTCGACCATTGCTGGGAAGTGCCGCAGGATACCACGCGCGTGCGACTGTTCCACGAAGCGGAACAGCAGTACAATACGCAGCTCGTCCGCAGTCTCTCGCCCATTCCACCCGAACGCTTTTCCCCCATACTCGGGGATGCACAGCTTGTGTACCTCAACCTCATGACCGGAGATGATATCCTGCTCGAGCATGCATCGCTGCTGCGTGGAAGCGGTCGCCTCGTGTATATCGATCTCCACATGATTGCATACAGGGTGCATGCTGACGGCAGCAGAGAGCCCGCCTCCGAAGAGCGATGGAAACAATGGCTTGCCGCGGGTGATGTCGTGCAGTGCAACGCGCGCGAGTTCGATGCACTCACCGGGGGCGCATCCGCCACGCCGGAGTACATGCAACGGCTGCTCGAAGAAAGCGGATGCAGGCATTTTGTGCTCACCCGCGGAGAAAACGGGGCGGAGGTGTTTTCGCGCAACGGTGACTGCCTTCATGTTCCTGTCGTGCCCGCAGCGCGGACGGTGGATCCGACCGGCTGTGGCGATGCCTTCGGTGCAACACTCGGGATGGAACTGGCACGTGGCAGTGATCTTGCCGATGCCGCGGCGCGCGCTGCCCGTGCGGCCTCGTATGTCGTAGGTATCAAGGGGTCTGTCGGACTCGAAGCGCTGCATGACGCACTCGGAGAGATGACACGATGAGAATACTGATTACAGGCGCGCATGGATTGCTCGGACAGAAGCTTGCGCTGATGTTCGGCAGGGAAACGGACGACGAGCTGCTGCTCACCGATCTCGCGCCGAAAACATTTTTCCTGCATGATCGTTTCGATTACCAGCAGCTCGACATCACCCGTCTCGGTGACGTCAAGAGCCTGGTCTCCTCCTTCCGTCCCGACGTCATCATCAATACCGCCGCCATGACCAACGTCGATGGCTGTGAAGAAGACCGCCGGGGTTCGTGGCAGCTGAATGTCGACGGGGTGAAAAACCTGCTCATCCCCGCACGTCGCATCGATGGCTGCCGACTGGTGCAGCTCTCCAGCGATTATGTGTTCGATGGCCGGCATGCTCCGTATTCGGAAAGCTCGCGTCCCCAGCCTGTCAGCTACTACGGCAGATCCAAGCTGGCGGCGGAGAACGCCGTGAAATCTTCTCCGGTCGAGGGGGTTATCGTGCGCACACAGGTGTTGTACGGTACGGGCTATGAGACGAGGCCCAATTTTGTGACCTGGGTGCTCTCACAGTTTGAGAAGGGACTGCCGTTCCGTGTTGTCGATGACCAGCGTGGGAATCCGACCCTGGCCGACGATCTTGCATTCGGCATCCTGAAGCTCATCGAGAAAAGATGCCAGGGCGTGTACCACGTTTCAGGGCCTGAATCCATCGATCGTTTTTCATTTGCACAAAAAATTGCCGACATTTTCTCCTTCGACAGGTCGCTGGTATCACCGACGACGTCACAGGAGATTGGTCAGCCGGCGAACAGACCTCCAGACAGTACTTTTATCACGCTGAAGTTCGAGTCTGAATGCGACTTCCGGCTCAGCGACGTGCAGCTGGGACTTACCCGGCTGCAGCAGCAGTTCCGGGAAGGCGCCACACATACGGATCTCCTTTCCGACAGCAGATTTCTTTCATCTAAATAAGGACAGTCCACGATGCTGGATATCAAGCGTATCCGTGAACAGCCCGACCTCGTCAGGCAGGGCATTGCGAACAAAAATGAAAAGGGTGATGTCGATGCCGTGCTCGCACTCGATGCACGGCGCCGCGAAATCATTGCCGAAGTGGAACAGCTCAAAAATACCCGCAATGTGGTTTCGCAGGAGATCGCGCGCCTGAAGAAGGAAAAACAGGATGCGGACGACAAGATTGCGGAGATGAAAGGGGTTTCCGATACCATCAAAAGTATGGACGAGGAACTGCGAGATGTTGACGGACGCATGCGCGAAGCACTGCTCATGCTGCCCAACCTCTGCCATGAAAGTGTGCCGGTCGGCACGAGTGAAAGCGACAATGCCGAGATCCGCTCCTGGGTGCCCGAACAGGCGATCGGCCTCACGGAAGAGGCTGAGGTCGACGTGCTTGACCACATCGAACTTGGAAAGAAACACCATATTCTTGACTTCGACCGCGGTGCGAAACTCAGCGGCAGCGGTTTCGCGCTCTATACCGGTGAGGGTGCCACGCTCGAACGTGCCCTGATCAATTTCATGATCGACGTGCATCTCCGCGATCATGGCTACCGCGAGGTCTTCCCGCCGTTTCTCGTCAACGAAGCCAGCATGTACGGTACAGGACAGCTGCCCAAGATGAGTGAGGACATGTACCGCTGCGCGGATGACGATCTCTACCTGATTCCAACCGCTGAGGTCCCCATCACGAACATGTACCGTGACGAAATCCTCGACAGTGAAGCAGTGCCGTCGCGTTTCTGCGGCTATTCCGCCTGCTTCCGCAGGGAAGCGGGTTCCTATGGAAAACAGACCAAGGGTTTCCTGCGCGTGCATCAGTTCAACAAGGTCGAGCTGGTCAAGTTTGCGCGCCCCGAAGAGTCGTATGACGAACTCGAGTCGCTGGTTGCGGATGTGGAACGTATCCTGCATCTGCTGGAAATTCCCTACCGCGTGCTTCTTCTCTGCACCGGCGACAGCTCCTTTTCGTCGGCGAAGACCTATGACCTCGAAGTGTGGTCGCCTGCGGAAAAAACCTGGCTTGAAGCGTCCTCCTGCAGCAATTTTGAAGATTTCCAGGCGCGGCGGGCAAATATTCGCTGGCGTCCTGATGGACCGAAGAGCAAACCTGAATTCGTACACACGCTCAACGGTTCGGGACTTGCGACATCCAGGTTGATGGTCGCCATTCTCGAGAATTACCAGACTCCTGAAGGAAAAATCATTGTGCCGAAAGTGCTGCAGCCATATACGGGTTTCACGATGATCGGGTAGTTCCTCGCGCGATTCGATTTCCGGCTCCTCTTTCACGTGCTGATCGAGGAGCTTTTATTATCATTCCGTTGTTAGAAAGACAGCATGATACAGGCAGTAACCATCGATTTCTGGAATACTATCGTGGATTCGCGCAACGGGGCCTCCCGTCGTGCGGTTCGTCACGACGCCATGAAGGAGGTCTACGAAGCAAGTGGACTCCCGTGGAATGAAGCGCAGGTCGAGGAGGCTTTTCGCGTCTCCTACGCTGCATTCGAGCATGTCTGGCAGGGGGAACAGCGCACACCGTCCGCTTCCGAAAGCCTGAATGTCATCTGGAAGCATCTCGGCATTGACGTTCCCGGCGAGGTGCACGCGCGTGCCGTGCGCAGTTTCGAGGACAGCATCCTTGCCGGCATGCCATCGCTGCTCCCCGGGGCGGCAGAGGGTATCGCCGCGCTGGCATCGCGATACCGGCTGGCTGTGATTTCCGACACGGCATACTCCCCGGGACGTGTGCTGCGGAAGGTGCTCGAAGCGCATGGTATCGCAAAGCACTTTACCTTCCTCGCGTATTCCGATGAAGTCGGGGTGTCCAAGCCCCACAGAAAAATATTTCAACGCGCGCTGTCCGCGCTCGATGCAAACCCTGCAGCGTCTGCGCATATCGGTGACATCGAGCGCACGGACATTGCAGGTGCGAAGGCACTGGGGATGCGGGCGGTGCTGTTCCGCGGTGATGAGAGCGGCCGTTACTACCATGAAAACGGGGAAGACCGGACCGCGGCGGATGCGGTTGCGCATCACTGGGCGGAAATCCCGCGCATACTGTCAGACTTCGATACCGATCAGCGATTGGAAACACGATGAACGCTCTGCGAAAGCTCTTTCCCTATTTCCGTCCCTACAGGCGCACACTCGCGTGGGGGGTGTTCTTCATTTTTCTCTCCACGGTTTTTGCCGTGATCGCACCCATCATCATACGCGATGCCATCGACAGCCTGTCGAACGCCCTGACTGCCGGCAGCCTGTTTCGCTACGCGCTTCTGATCGTTGCCGTATCGCTGCTCAGTGGTCTGTTTCTCTATCTCACGCGGCAGACAATCATTGTCATGTCGCGTCGCATCGAGTACGATTTGCGGAACGACTTTCTGCGGCATGTCGAACGGTTGTCACAGCGATTTTTTTCCACGATGACGACGGGCGACATCATGGCGCATGCCACCAACGATATCGCCGCGGTGCGCATGTTCGTCGGTCCCGCCGTCATGTACTCGTCCAACACCGTCTTCAATTTCATCATCATCGTCGGCATGATGATCAGCATCCATCCGCTGCTCACACTGTATGCGCTGCTGCCGCTTCCGTTCCTGAGCTACGCCGTCAACCGGCTCGGGACGATGATACACAAGCGCTACGAAGACATTCAGCAGCATTACGGCTTCATGACGGGACGCATCCAGGAAAGCATTTCAGGAATACGGGTCGTGAAGGCCTATCTGCGTGAAAAGTATGAGGCCGGGATTTTCCACGAGATGAGTGAGGAGTATCGCCAGCGGAATATGCGCATGATCCGTGTGCAGTCGCTGTTCATGCCCATGATCGCCATGCTCGTCGGCGTATCCGCCATCCTGATTATCTATCTCGGGGGACGCGAGGTCATTCAGAATAAACTCTCTCTCGGGGAGCTTACGCAGTTCATCATTTATCTCGGCATGCTGATCTGGCCGATGGCCGCAATCGGGTGGGTGGTCAACCTCATACAGCGTGCTTCCGCCTCGATGAAGCGCATCGATCGCATCCTGGAGTCGGAACCGGATATCGCCGATGACGAACACACCGATGCATCGATTACCAGTCTGAAAGGCGATGTGCGCTTCAGCGGCGTCACCTTCCGTTACGAAGAGCAGCTTCCCGAAGTGCTGCACAGCATTGACCTGCATGTGCCCGCCGGCAGCACACTCGGCATTATCGGGACGACAGGATCGGGGAAAAGTACGCTCGTGAATCTGATCCCGAGAATATTCGATGCGACGGAAGGGACTGTCACGATCGACGGACATGAGATCGAGCGGATTCCTGTCGGGACACTGCGCAGCAGCATCGCCTACGTCACACAGGAAACCTTCCTGTTTTCTGATACGCTGCGCAACAACATCGCCTATGGTGTCGAGCATCCGAAGGAGGAAGACATCATGTGGGCGGCGGAGATTGCGCAGGTGGACAAAGATATCGTGGATTTTCCGGAGCGGTATGAGACCATACTCGGTGAGCGCGGGATCACGCTGAGCGGGGGACAGAAACAGCGCGTCAGTCTCGCGCGCGCCGTCATGCGCCGTCCCTCCATCCTCATACTCGACGATGCGCTTTCCGCGGTGGATACGCATACGGAAGAGGACATTCTGCAGCGGCTGCGTGATGTCATGGCCGAACGCACAAGCATTCTTATCAGTCACCGTATCTCGACGGTCAAGCAGGCCGATCACATCATCGTACTCCATGACGGGAAAATTCATGAATCCGGTACCCACGATGAACTCGTCCGCGGTGACGGCATGTACGCAGATCTGTATCAGAAGCAGCTGCTGGCTGAAGAACTCCAGGAGATGGAATAAATATGAAACAGGGGATTCGCATCGTTGATCATCGCCGCATGAGTGAAATACTTCTGCAGGCGCGCACCGTGATACTGACCACGCACAGCAATCCTGACGGCGATGCGCTTGGCAGTGAACTCGCGCTGCTGCAGTTTCTCAAATCGCGTGGCGTGGACTGCCGCATCGTCAACTGTGATCCCGTCCCTGAAAACCTCGCCTTCCTCAATGAAGGTGGTGTTTTCGAGACATGGGAAGCGGATATCCATGCCAATCTGCTGGCAGAAGCCGATGTCGTTGCAGCGCTGGACTTCAACCATCCCTCGCGTGTGGGAGATATGGAGGAAGCACTCATCGCGAGCAGCGCGACGCGTGTCGTCATCGATCATCACATGCATCCGCATGCATTCGCTTCCGAATACCTGAGTGTGATTGAAGCCAGTTCCACTGCGGAGATTATTCATGATCTCGTCGTTGCGGCAGACGGTGCGCTGACGTATGAGATCGCTCTCGGACTGTACGTCGGCATCATGACGGATACCGGTTCGTTTCGTTTTGATCGCACGACACCCCGGGTGCATCGTCTCACCGCTTCGCTGCTCGAGCAGGGCGTTGATCCCACGCGCGTGCATCGGCTCATTTACGACGACTTTCCCATAGGCAGGACGCAACTGCTGGGACGTGTGCTTTCAGGTATCGAACCATGCTGTGACGGAAAGGCGACGATTTTTGCCGTGACCCGGGCTATGCTCGAGGAAACTTCCACGACGCTCAACGATGTGGAAAACATGGTGAATTACGGACTCGGCATTCGAGGTGTGCAGCTCACGGCGCTCATCACGGAAGTCGAAGATGGCTGTAAAATCAGTTTCCGTTCGCGCGGCAGCATCACCGTGAACGATATTGCGGAACAGTTCGGCGGCGGGGGACACCGTTTCGCGAGCGGAGCCCGCGTCAGGGGCGGAGAGGTGGCGGAGCTGCGGAAGCGCATCGAGACGGTATTCAGCAACGCGCTTTCCGACGATAGTACGCCATAATAAAACGCCCGCACAACGGAGGGAGTGCGGGCGTATGCAGCATGGGTGAAGGAGGTTCGCCATCAGTGACAGAGTGCTGCGTTTATGTCATGGTGAGGCACAGGAGAGATTACCGTCGTGGTCCGTGACCACGATGCTCTTTCATTTTCCCCCGCATCCGGTCTTTCATGTTCATGCGCATGCCGTCCATCATATCGTTGAATTTCTCCTTCTGTTCCGGCGTGAGCTGCTCCATCATCTTCTGATGGGCATCGAAGCGAAGCATTGCCTGACGGACGCGGAGATCAGCCAGCTGGCGGTTCAGTTTTTCGAATTGCGCACGGTCGGGGGATTCAGCCTTGCGCATGTCGTCGAGGTCGACGCGGATTTTGCGCATGGATGCCCGGATGTCGATCATGTCCTTCTGCGTGCTGCTGCGCAGTTCACGCATGGCGTCACGCTGTTCGGGACTGAGGTTGAGCTCCTTGAGCTGCTTGCGCATGAGTTCGGGGGGACGGTCTTCAGGTTGCGCGAGTACGGGACTCGCGAACAGGACAATGAGGAGAGGGATAATGATTTTGTGTTTCATGACGTTTTTCCTTGCGCGTTGATAGTGTCCACTGTAGTTTCGCTTTTTAGACGGCCTGGGGAGCGCGAGGGTTTAACGCATCCCCGAAGGGAGCTTCAAGCATGGTGAGTAAAACGAGACAGACACCCATACCGCCTGGTACGGAGAACACACGCAGCCTGCGTCCGGCACTGCTGCTCGGCGCCCTGCTGTTTATGGTGGCTGCCGGACTGTTCAGCTACAGCTCCATACTGACGGCAATGCGATACGATGTGGAAATCACTCCGTCGCATTTATATGCTGTCGAAGGAGAAGCTGCGACGCTGCATCTCCTCGCCATCAACCGCCTGGGAGGAGAAGTGCCGTTCTCCACGACGCCATGCACAGTGGAGCTGATGCAGGGAAGCGAACTCGTCACACTCGAAGCGGATGCAGACAGCGTGTGTTGGACGCTGCGATCGACAGGGCGTGCCGGAAGCGTGTCCCTCCGTGTTTCAAGCGAGGCATGGCCGTTCGCACTTTTTGCCGCGCTGCAGATTGAATCACCTATGGCGCAGCTGCGCCGCGTAGACAGGAGCTATCCGTGAAACATGTATCCATGATCTTCACCGGCGGAACGATATCAATGACAATCGACCCCGAAACCGGTGGTGCAGTACCATCGCTATCCGGTGATCAGATCCTCGCACGTCTGGATGATGTCGCTGATCTTGCCGAGATTCGCTACCGCGAATTCGGGAAATATCCCGGTCCCCATGTCACTCCCGCAATGATGCTCGACATCGCTCGCCTGGCCGCAGAGGAAGCGCAGAGGGAGGAGATCGCCGGTGTGATCATCACGCATGGAACTGACACGCTGGAGGAAACCGCCTATTTCCTCGATCTCGCCCTGCGCACCGAGAAGCCTGTGATCCTCATCGGCGCAATGCATCATTCGGAAGACCCGGATTGGGATGGACCACGAAACATTCGCGACGCCATGCTTACGGTGCTCAGTGGTCAGTTCCAGGGTCTTGGCGTCCTCACCTGCCTCAACGGGGAAATCAATGCAGCGAGTGAGGTGACGAAGACGCATACACTGCAGCGCGACACGTTCATGAGTTTCGACTTCGGTCCCATTGGCCGCATTTTTGAAGGACGCGCCGTGTTTCTCCGTCAGCCATTTATACACGATCACGTGGGCATGCACCCTCCGATCGAACCCGTGCACCTAATCAAATGCTATGCCGGGATGGATGCCCTGCCATTCACTGCCTGTATCGAGACAGGGGTAAAGGGACTGGTGGTCGAAGCCATGGGAACAGGCAACGTGCCGCCCGAGGCATATGATGGTATACTCGAAGTACTCAGGAATGACATTCCCGTTGTGCTCGTTTCCCGTTGTCCCCGTGGCAGCACCGACGAAGTCTACGGCTACTACGGCGCGGGCCGTAATCTCCATAACGCCGGTGTCATTTTTGCCCGCTACCTCAACGGACAGAAAGCACGCATCAAACTCATGCTGTCCCTCGCCGTCACCTCAGACCACAGTAAGCTCCGCCGCATGTTCGAAGGCAGCTGAGACAATCTGAACCAGCTATAGGGAGGCTGACTGTACAGAAAAACGCTCCGCGCCGCAGGCGCAACACCGCGCCGCAGGCGCAACACCGCGCCGCAGGCGCAAAAACATTTATAGGGAGAATATTATGTCAGAACGAACACTTCTGGTAGATCTGCTGCCGGGCGGGATCGACCTGCATCATGAGCTTCATGACCTTTGCACGATCGGGATACCCTTCGAGTTTGGCACAGAACTCATTGGCCTTGGCTTCGAGCCACATCGTCAGCACCAGGGAGCGCGATCCGGTGCGCGAAAGCAGATCCCCGATTTTTTCCAGTGCCTTGGCGATGGCACGCCGTGCAAACTCCGGTTCGGTTTCGAGGAAATCGAGTCCTTCATAGTAGTACCAGTAAAGCGCTTCGCGAAAGCGTTCGTACTGCGCGTTCAGCAGTTCGTTGAGAAAGTTCATGCGGCTGTACTGATTCGACTGTCCCTGCCATTCCCCGGCGTTGCGCGAACTCTGCGAGCGCTGTGCGATGGTGAGCGCTTTCTGATAGTACGGCGAGCCCGCAAGCGGTTCATAGCTGTCGAAATCGAGTCCCAGCGCAATGTACATGTAGAAGTCGAGGAGACTGGTGATGTCGTTGTACTGATATTCATCGTGGACGAAAGGTTGTCCCTGCTGGTAGGAGAAGGCCCACTTGCTGTCCATGATTCGAAACATGAGCGAAGTCATCTGCAGTGGTCTGCCGTCCTTCCAGAGGCGGCGCTGTCCGTCTACCACGACCTGTGCGGTGAACTCGCCGGCGTCGGTTCCAGAAAGGAAATTGATGCTCATGCGCACCGGGATCTGGTCGCCATAGAACTCCACGTCCGTCCACCGGTGCATGTTGACGTAGTCCTTGACCTTCTCTTCAAATTTTGCGAGATAGGTTTTCTGCGACGGCGTCAGTGCATCCATGGTGACTTCCGTCATCAGGTCAATCTCCTGGGCGGACAGTGTGCCGGTGAGGGTGGACAGGAGGAAAATTGCGAGAAGTATGCGACGCATGGACACTTTCGGTGTAACTGTGACAAGCATATTACACCCAAGATAGAAAAATCACGCAGGGTCGGCAAGGCACTGTATGCGGGACAATTTCTGCTGCTTCTTCTGCTGATGTGCATTCCCTGTGGAGGGGTTGTGCACAGTTCCACCCTGAAGAATCCCGATGTACTGCGCGGTGGTGATGTCTTCCCGCAGACGCCACGCACGGCGGCCATGGCGGGCAGCGGGTGTGCGCTGCAAGGCAATCACACACTCAATCCCGCTCTGCTGACCGCGGCATTGACGAGTCTCGAAGCGCACTGGGTTCCTGCCAGATTCGGCTTGCCGGAGCTTGGCAGCGCCGGCTGTGCGTATACCCGGCGATGGACCGCGAGCGGCATGCGCGCGGCGCTCCAGCATTTCGGTTTCCAAGCCTATCGGGAGATGCAGCTGTCGGTGGGTGGGGGAATTGCTCTCGGTGAAAAACTTGCGGGCGGGAGCACGATACGGTACACGCACGTATCCATGCTGCGCTACGGCAGTGGCTACGCCGTCGGAATCGATATAGGCGTGCGCATGAAGCTGTCGGAACAACTTTCCTGCGGGGCGGTTGCGGAGAATGTGGCACAACTTCCATTTGCGAAAGAAGAGCGTCTTCCGATAACGATGAAGCTTGGTACCGCCCTGGAGCAGGGGGCGTTCCGTGTGGCCTGTGATTTTGTCAAGCAGAGCCGCTTCCCGGCCGTGTTCGTGCTCGGGGTGGAATACCGGTTGCTCGATATCCTTTCCCTGCGCGCGGGCGCATCCACCATCCCCGGAATCGCATCCGGTGGAGCCGGGGTGCAATGGGGACAGTGGGAAATCGGCTATGCCGTCTCTGCGCATCCCGACCTGGGATGGACGCACACCGCGGGCATTGGATTTCGTCCCTGAGTGCTTGTATCTTTCTGTTTACGCCAGTGTGTATTCCGCAAAGGATGAATCCCGCGCGGGACTGCACAGTGGAATTGAGCGCACGCAACATCAGAACGGAGTATCGAGGCATGGAATTCAACAACCTGCTTTACACCGAAGAGCAGCGCATCGCTGTGATCACCATCAACAGGCCTGACAAGCTGAACGCCCTCAACTACGAAACTCTCACCGAACTCAAGCAGGCGGTTCTTGCCGCAAATGCAAGTGACGCGGTCGATGTTATCATCCTCACCGGGGCCGGGGAAAAGGCCTTCGTCGCAGGTGCCGACATCAAGGAACTCTCTGCCCAGGATGCCGTGCGCGGACAGCAGTTTGCGCTTTTTGGTCAGGATGTGTTCAACACGATTGAGCAGTCTTCCAAACCCGTCATTGCCGCGGTGAACGGCTTTGCGCTCGGTGGTGGTTGTGAGCTGTCGCTTGCCTGCCATATTCGCATCGCTTCGGAAAACGCAAAATTCGGTCAGCCCGAGGTCAATCTTGCTGTCATCCCCGGCTATGGTGGTACGCAGCGACTGGCACGCATTGTCGGACAGGGAAGGGCGGCGGAATTGATTCTCACCGGGGATATGGTCGACGCAGCGGAAGCCCTGCGCATCGGACTCGCGAACAAGACCGTTCCTGCAGGCGAGGCGCTGAACGTTGCGACGGACATGGCGAAGAAAATCGCTTCGAAGGGACAGGTGGCCGTGCGCCTTTCGCTTGAAGCACTCCGCTGCGTTCCGCAGATGGGCCTGCGTGAAGGACTGGCGACGGAAGCCGCGCTCTTTGGCCTGGCCTGTGGAACGGAAGATTTCAAGGAAGGAACAACGGCCTTTCTCGAGAAGCGGAAAGCGGATTTCAAAGGCGCATGAGCCGAAAGGACGAAGACAGGTCATACGCTGAAGAGCATTTTTCCTACACGCTTGACGGTGAAGACGAACAGAATCGGGGTGTACGGCGGCGGCTCTGGATCGCTGGCTTCCTCGTTGTGCTTATCATACTGCTTTTCGTTGCAGACAGGTATGTGACGCTTGTGCAGCCCAACATCGAGCGCATGCAGACGCAACGCGACCTGCAGAGCGTCGAAAATCTCGAAGAGGATGTGCGCAAGGTGCTCGACGATTTCGGCATGCAGCCCGAATGGGTGCGTGAACGCAGCATCGATCTCGAGGATGGCAGCCATGTACGTGATCTCTGGCTTGTGCGCGTGCCGCACGATCTTCCGCTGGCTTCGGTGAATCTCGATCTCAAGGATGTTGTCGTGCAGTACGGCGGAAGAGCCTTCGCCGTGGAGAATGCCCGTGAAGGCCGCATAGCCCTGCACATCACCTTTCGCGGAAAAGTACGCTACTCCTTGCTGTTCATGCCCACATCCGAGGTTGCGAGGCAGGCCGGGGATATTGTTCTCCTCGTCGACGGCATCGCGGACGCGCCCGACAGTGAAATTGACCAGTATCTCGAGAGCAGGGAGCCGGTTGCATGCATCATCGAACCGGACAAGGACAACATTCCCCTGCACACCCAGCTGCGCAAGCAGGACAAGGAGGTGGTGCTCCACCTGCATTTCAAACCGGTCAGCGAAAGCGAATCGCGTTTTGAACTGGCGGAAGATCTGAGCCTCGATGAACTTTCGTCGCACCTTCGCTACATCGCGAAAAACTATCCGGGATGCAGATACTATTACGTCACTTCCGAGCGTGCGCTCGGAATGTACACCCGTATGGTCGATGAGGTGATGCAGGGACTTTCCTACCGGAAGCTCGAAAGCGCCATGCTTTCGTACATCGATCGCGGATCCCAGGAAAGCGTGATGAGCGCGCGTATGAATGACATTGCGGCGCTTTCGATCCGTGAAAAATTCTCGATCGGTGTCATCGAGCTGCGTGACGATATCATGCGTTTTCTCACTGCGGAAATGAAACGACTGCGCAAAAAAGGGTACGACTTTCTCCCGCTGCGCAAGGTGGTTCGGGATTGACGGAAAAATGCCCTTGTGCAGTGAACAGGGAACAGGTAGATTGTCGATGAAGCTTTCGCACCGAACATCAGGAATGACAATGAGATACGCCGTCTGTTTCATGCTGGGAATGATTTTCCTCAACGGCAGCATGCACGCACAGCAACCGTCAGTGCCCTTGACTGGACAACAGCAGGATGAATCACATCCAGGCAGCGTGCAGAGCTTTTCCGCTGCCTATGAGCAGGCGTTCGCATCCTCCGCTCCTCAGCAAACACAGGCGCTGCTGCCGGAAGATGTCGGCACAGCGGAACGAAAATCCGCATTCATCGGCGTACTCTATTCACTCGTACTCCCGGGAATGGGTGAGCTTTACGCCGGCCGTTTCGACAAGGGAAAATATCCGCTGATCATTGAGACGGGTCTCTGGTTGGGACTCGTCGGAGTGAACAGCTATGGAAACTGGGTGGAGGATGATGCCCGCCTGTATGCAATTCAGCATGCGGGAATCCAGACAGCGGGGAAAGACGATAACTTCTTCGTGGATATCGAGAATTACCAGGATCTGTACGCGTACAATAACCAGATGCTTATTGAACGCCGTCTCGATGAGGTGTATCCCGATGAACAGGAGTGGCGCTGGAACTGGGACAGCAAGGACAACAGGCTCGATTATAAGGACCAGCGCATTTTTGCCGATGAACTGCACAATGGGGTTACCTACTTCGTCCTCGGCATGATCGCCAATCGCATCTGGAGTGCCATCCAGGCAGCCACGGCAGTGAATTCCTATAACGCTTCATTGACCGAACGGCTGTCGCAACTTCCCGGCATGCATGCACGTATGACGAGCTATGCCGGACGCATCGATGGCATGCAGCTCGTGTTCACCTGGTAGTATTCCATCAGCCGCCACCCATGGCGGCACCCAGGTTCTTAATATTCAGGCACATAGATGCGATAAGCCCCTTCGTTGCACTCTGTTTCAGGGCCTGAGCCACTCTCCCGACCAGTCGTTGGTCACAAAAATCCCCCTTCAGAATATTTTCTTGTTTCCGTTGCAACATTTCAGCATGTTGAGCGTAAATGTGACTGATCAGTCATTTTACTGACTGAGCGTTCATTTCGAGAACTAAACAGTTCTGTTATTGTGTTAGAGAGTCATGAACGATGAAACGCAAATATTGAGCCGGAAGGAAAGGGAACGTCTTTTCAAGCGGCAGGAGATTGTCGAAGCGGCCCGCGAGGTGTTTGCATTGCGCGGTTTTTCCGCAGCGACACTGGATGAAATCGCTGACAGGGCAGAATTCAGCAAGGGCACGCTTTACAACTACTTTCAGAATAAAGAAGAGTTGTTTGAAACAGTGATCGCTGATGCGGTGGACGAGTTCGTCGATGTGGCGACACGGACCTGTGGCGGAGAATCTTGCGAGCTGCAGAAATGTTACGTGAGTTTTGCCCGCCAGCTGCTGGAATTGCTGTATGCGAATTTCAGCATTTACGGACTGGTGATGCGCGAATTTCACAAAATTGATTCCAACACGCATCTCGCGACGCTGTTCCCGAATCTGCTGATTCTGCTTTCCGATCCCGTAAAGAAGGCGATCCGGGAGGATCAGATAGACGAGATGCTGCCCCAGCAGGTGGCGATGATGTTTTTATCCACAATTTTTTCCGTATTCAAATCTTCGCTGCACATGTATCACGGCGATGTACTCACGCGGCAATCGCAGGAGATATCGCTCTCAGGAAGCGAGATTGATCAGGAAATAGATCGCGCGGTGCGCCTGATAGAGAAAACATTTTTCCACGGCATACTTGCGCGCGACGGGGAAGGAGAGAGGCATAATTGTTTTACACAACGTTGAAGCATCCATCATCAATGCAGACAGGACTTCGCATGACACTGCACAGATTATTCTCCACAGGTGTCCTGCTGCTGTTCGGCATTACTCTTGCCGTCGCACAGCCGCGGACGCTGCGCCTGGAGGATGCGATCTCCCTGGCGGTAGACAACAACAGGGAGCTTGAGATTTCCAGACTCAACATGGACAAGGCCGGGTACCAGGTCAGCGAGGCGTATGGTACCGCACTGCCGTCAATCAGCGCTGGCGGTACCTACACGCGTACGCTGAAAAAACCGGTGTTTTTTCTTCCCGCACGATTCATGGATCCGAATGCGGGAGACGGAGTGATTCCGGTCGAGATTGGCAGCGACAATTCGTATCAGTTCGGTTTTGAAGCGTCTCAGGTGCTGTTCAACGCGGCCGTGTTCACGGGTGTCGGGACGGCAAAGATTTACGAAGACGCCTCAAAGCACATGTACACCGAGACCTACAACAAAACGATTGCCGACGTGAAAAAGGCCTTTTATGGCGTACTCCTCGCGAAGGATGTACTCACACTCATGAAAGCCAGCCTCTCCAACGCCGAAGACAATCTCCACAATGTTGAGGTGATGAACGAGCAGGGCATCGTTTCAGAGTACGATCTCATCCGTGCGCGGGTGCAGACGGACAATATCCGGCCGAGGGTTATCGAGTCGGAACGGAACGTAACGCTTGCGGTGAACGGACTCAAACTGCTGCTCGGACTGCGTCCCCAGGAAGACATCGAAATTGAAGGCGAGCTGGAGTTCATTCCTGCCGAAGATGTCATGGTGGATCGTGCGGAAACGCTCGTGGTGGAAAAAAACGCCTCGTTGCGCGCACTGCAGGACCAGGCACGCGTCAACGAAAAGCTGGTGACGATTTACAGGTCAGAATCCCTTCCCACGCTCTCGGCCTTCGGTAATTACCGATGGCTGGCGGAAAACGACGCCCTCGGACGTATATCCACCAACGATTTCGTGAGTACATCGCAGGTTGGCATCACCCTCAACGTCAACCTGTTCAACGGACTGCAGACCACCTCGCGCGTCAACCAGGCGCAGGTAGATTATCTCAAATCGGAAGAGCAGTACAACGCAACGCGGGATGCCCTCATTACGAATGCACAGAACATCCGTTACCGGCTTGAGGAGGCGCATCGCCGCATCGAGTCGCAGACGCAAACGGTGGAGCAGGCGGAAAAGGGATACCGTATCGCGACCACGCGCTACCAGTCCGGCTCCGGCACTCAGCTCGAAGTCAACGATGCCGACCTCGCCCTGCTGCAGGCACGCGTCAACCGTGTCCAGGCAGTGTATGATTACAGCGTGGCCAAAGCCGACCTCGAGTATCTGCTCAGCATGAACAGTAAGTAATAGAATAGAATGTCATCATACATCATGAGTATTTCCATGAAACGATTTCCCACCCTGCCGCTGCTCGCTATGCTGCTTGCAGGTGCTCTGTTCCTTTCATCCTGCGGGGAGGAAAAAGCATCCTCCGCCAACCGTTCGGATGGGGAAAAAGAAATCCCGAAGGTCTCGATCCGCATCGACGAAATCGAACCGCAGGAATTCACCCAGGTCATTGAGATCACCGGAGCGGTCGCTTCCGATGGTGATGTCATGGTTCCTGCAGACGAAGGCGGCCGTGTGCTGAACTGGCGTGTCCCGCTCGGTGCCCATGTGCAGAGCGGCCAGGTGCTGGTGCAGCTCGACAGTGCTCTGCTGCGCAGCGCGTATGATGCCGCGCTTGCGCAATACAACATTGCACAGACCAGCTATGAGAAGCAGGCACGCGTGTATGAAGAGCAGGGCATTTCCGAACTGCAATTGAAGACGCTGCAGTATCAGCGCGATGCTGCGAAGGCCGGAATGGAGCTTGCGCGGGAGAGACTGCAGCGCTGCAGCGTGCGCAGTCCGATCAGCGGTGTGCTCAATCAGCGCCTGGTTGAAAAGGGCGAGATGAGTGCGCCGGGCATGCCCATCGCACATGTTGTTAATACCAGCAGCATCAAGCTGAAAGCGGGTATCCCCGAACGTTATGCGTCAGCATTTCGCACCGGTGACCCGGTAACCTTCACGGTGGATGCAATCGCCGGGAAGGAATTCAACGGGAAAATCACTTTTGTGGGTGCCGCTGTCAATACCGACAACCGCACCATTCCGGTCGAAGTGCATGTCAGCAACGCCGGAGGCGGTCTCAAGCCTTCCATGATTGCGGACATGACCGTGCGTCTCCGCGCGCGTGAAAACTCCATCGTGGTTCCTGAGGATTATATCATCAAGAACGACATGGACAGCTTTGTCGTGTACATCGAACAAGACGGCAAGGCAGTGGAAAGGGAAGTCAAAATCGGCGGAAGCAGCCGCGGCAACGTGCTGATACTCGACGGACTCCGCATCGGAGACCGTCTCATCACCACCGGGCAGCAGCATGTTTCCGACGGACAGCCTGTAATGGTCGAAAACTGATCTCAGTCAAGACGAAACGACAGGAAGAATAATGAAAATATGGAATCTCGCCGTCGACAATCGTGTCGCGGTTTACATCCTGGTGCTGATCATCGTGATCCTCGGGTTTCAGTCCTACAGCGAACTCCCGCGCGAGGCAGCACCTGATATCACCATCCCCTATGTGATCGTCTCCGTGCCCTATCCCGGTGTGAGTCCCACCGACATGGAAGGACTGATCACGCAGCCGATGGAACAGGAATTCAAGACGCTGAAAGACGTCAAAGTCATCACGTCATCGTCCAAGGAAGGACTGGCGACGATATTTATCGAATTTGAAACCGGGATCGACATCGATGAAGCGCTTCGCAGGGTTCGTGACAAGGTCAACTCGACCCGCCCGAACCTGCCGGACGATATCATGGAGCCGATCATCTCGGAAATCAACTTCTCCGAATTCCCCATACTCTTCGTCAATATCGGTGGGAATGTCGGGCTCCCGAGGCTCAAGTCGATTGCAGAGGATTTGCAGGATGATATCGAAGGCGTTCCCGGTGTGCTCAGCGCCGATATCACCGGTGCGCTCGAGCCTGAAGTGCAGATCAACTGCGACGTCAACCGGATGAAAGGCTACGATATCAGCTTCGGCGATGTTATCGGCGCAATTCAGAATGAGCATATCACCGTCCCTGGTGGTTCGCTCGACAACGGCACGACGGACTACACCGTGCGTATCCCTGGCGAGTACAAGGATCCGGGTCCCATCGAAAACATCATCGTCAAGATGCGCAATGGGAAACCCATCTACGTGCGTGATGTGGCGGATGTCCGTTTCGCTTTCGAGGATCGTCAGACCTACGCGCGCCTCAACGGCGAAACCGTGGTCTCTCTCCCCGTGAAAAAACGCGCCGGTGAAAACCTCGTGCGTATCGCCAAGGATGTCAAACAGCTGGTCAGCGACTTCCGATCGAAAGTGCCGGAAGGCGTCGATGTCGAAGTCACCAACGACCAGTCCATCATGATCGAAGATCGCGTCTACGAACTCGAGAACAGCATCATGACGGGTATGTTTCTCGTCATCCTCGTGCTGTTCATGTTCTTCGGTGTGAAGAATGCGGTGCTCATCAGTACGGCCATTCCGCTGTCGATGTTCATGGGCTTCATCATCCTCTCGATCATGGGGATCACGCTGAATTTCGTTGTGCTGTTCGCGCTGGTCCTTGTGCTGGGAATTGTCGTCGATGATGCCGTGGTGGTCATCGAGAACATCTATCGGCATCAGCAGGAGTACGGGGAAAACCTCATCGTGGCTGCGAAGAAGGCCACAAGCGAAGTTGCCGTGCCTGTCGTTACTGCGACCTTGACGACGATCGCCGCGTTTCTTCCCCTGTTGTTCTGGCCGGGCGTAGTCGGTGAATTCATGAGCTATCTGCCCATTACGCTCATCGCGACGATGATGTCGTCTCTGCTCGTGGGATTCATTATCAGTCCCGTGCAGGGGTCGGTGTTTATCAATTACCGCAAGGAAATCGCGAAGGCGAAACAGGATCTCGAAAACCCGACGTTCTGGAAGAAGTACAATCCCTTCACCATCGCCTATCACTGGGTGGATGCGAAGTTCTTCCCGGCTGCACAGAAGCACTATGTGAAAGTTCTGGCATGGACGCTGCAGCACCGTGGGAAAACGGTACTCGGGACCATCGGACTCCTCCTGTTCACGTTCGTGATCTTCGGGATGTTCAACAAGGGCGTCGAATTTTTCCCGTCCACACAGCCGGCGCAGGCTACCGTACAGATCACCATGCCGCCGGGCACTCCCCTCGAGATCACCAATCAGGTGACCAGTGAGGTGGAGCGGCGTGTCAGGGGTGTCAAGGGAATCGACGACATCGAATTCCGCGTCACGAACGTCGGTTCGTCCAATAACCCCTTCGATTTTGGCGGGAGCAGTATCGCCAACAAGGCAAATTACTCCCTGAGTTTCCACGACAAGAAAGATCGTCAGTACAGTTCCTTTGAGACTGTCGAAGACATTCGCAATGCCACCGACGACATTCCCGGCGCCGAGATCAAGGTCGAAGTGCAGAAAATGGGTCCCCCGGTCGGCAAGGCGGTCAGCATCGAAGTATCAGGTGAAGATTACGCGAAACTGCACGTCCTCTCGAAGCAGATACAGGACAGGATTCGGGATATCCCCGGTCTTGTGGACCTCGATGACGATTACAACGCCGGGAAACCGGAAGTGCAGGTGATCGTCGACAGGGAAAAGGCTGCCCTGCTCGAAATGAGCACGGCGCAGATCGGCTCTACAGTACGCACCGCCGTCAATGGAACGGAAGCTGCGAAATTCCGCGTCGGCGAAGATGAATACAAAATCAACGTACGGCTGCGTGAGAACCAGCGTGAGAAACCTGAGGATCTGGAAAATCTGAATATCACCTTCATGAACCGTCGCGGGAAGCTGGTTTCCGTGCCCCTGACTTCCGTGGCGAAAGTCGTGCGCACCACCGGTGTGACCGACATCCGTCGCAAGGATTACAAGCGTGTCATCACCATTGGCGGTGATGCCGAGGGTCGCCTGGCCAATGATGTTCTCGCGGACGTGGAAAGCACGTTGAAGGGTTTCGAGATGCCCGAGGGCTACTCGATCAGCTTTACCGGTCAGCAGGAAGAACAGCAGGAAGCTGCGGATTTCCTCGAGAGAGCATTGATCATCACGATCTTCCTCATCTTCCTTCTTATGGTCAGCGAGTTCAACAGCATCAAGGTACCGGTCGTGATCATGATTTCCGTGATCCTGTCACTGATCGGTGTGCTCTGGGGATTGCTGATCACCGGAACGCCGTTTGGTATCATCATGACCGGTGTGGGTGTTATCGCCCTCGCGGGTATCGTGGTGAAGAACGCCATCGTGCTCCTGGATTTCGCGAAACAGAAAATCCAGGAAGGCATGCCTCTCGACAAGGCACTGCTCGAAGCCGGCCGTACGCGTCTGCGTCCCGTCGTGCTCACAGCGGTGTCGACCATTCTCGGTGTGGTGCCGCTTGCCACGGGAGTGGACGTTGACTGGCGGCAGTTCTCGCTCGTGATCGGTGCGGAAAGCTCCGACTTCTGGCGTCCCCTCGGTATCACCATTATTGCGGGACTCTCAGTGTCGACCTTCCTCACGCTCGTGGTTGTCCCGACATTCTACAGTTACTTCGAGCTGGTCGGCAACCGCATCGGTGCCGTCGTCCGCAGGCGGCTTGGACGCGAGAAGCCGGGTGAAGCCGTTTCTGACTGATCCCATGATCTGATGAAACAGGGCCGTACCCGGAAGCGGGATGGCCCTGTTTCGTTTTATGGTTGCGCAGCGTCCTTCAGTGCTCTAATTTGAAACAGCAAACATCAACAAGCACCTCTGTCGTATGTCAGACACAACAGTACGCACCGCCCCCGAACACGCATCCCTTCCCATTGCAGATTTACGCTGGTACTGTCCACCCGACCTCATCCCCGCGGAAACGACCGAAAGCGTCGAACCGATCGAGGGAATCATCGGGCAGGACAGGGCGCTGAAAGCACTCAAGCTCGGTGTTGAGCTGCACAGTCCCGGCTACAATGTCTTCGTATGCGGACTCTCCGGTACGGGAAAGGCGACCACGATCAAGACCATTCTCGAAAAAATTCAGCCAAGCAGTGCCATGACCAAGGACTACTGCTATGTGCACAACTTCGAGAATGAGGACCATCCGGTTCTTCTGACCTTTGACCGTGGCCTCGGCTGCCGCTTCAAAAAGGAAGTCTCCGAAACCATGGACATGATCCGGGCACGTATCCCCGGCGTGTTTGAAGAAGAGGAATACCTCAAGAAACGTCAATCCTACATCGACGAGTATAACGCGAAGGAAGCGGAGCTGTTCTCGGCGTTCGAAAAGCAGATCGCTCCTGATGGATTCGTGCTTGGCCGTGTGCAGGAGGGACAGTCCATGCACCCGGAAATCCTTGTCAAACTCGAGGACAAGGCCGTCATGGTTTCTGAACTTCCTTCGGCTGTCACGCAGGAGCTCATCAGCAAGGAAGATGCGGAACGGCTTGCAGAAAAATACCGCGAGCACAAGTCCGAACTGCAGGATGTCTTCCGCCGTGGCATGCGGCTTTCCCGCGAGTATCAAAAGCGCATCGCCGATCATGAGAGGGAAGTCGGTGAATTTTTCGTCAACGCCATCATCGCCGAAATCATGTCGGACTACGGTGACGAAAAAGTGCAGCGCTATCTCTCGCAGCTCGTCGACAGCGTACTCGATAATATCGAACAGTTCAAGGCGCATGCGGAAGACGAAGCCGAGTTGCCTTCCGAGTACACGGTGAACCTGCTTCTCGACAACAGTGCGACCACGAATACGCCGGTGATCATCGAGACCTCTCCGAACTTCCGCAATATATTCGGAACTATCGGGAGACGACAGGACTCGAACGGATTCTGGTATACGGATTTCACCATGGTGAAGTCGGGATCCCTGCTTCGCGCGGACGGTGGTTTCCTCGTGCTCAATGCGGCTGACGCTCTGACCGAGCCGGGCGTGTGGAAAAACCTGCAGCGCGTCCTGCTCTATCGCAAGCTGGAGATTCAGAGTATCGAGATGCTGAGTCAGCAATCCAGCATCGCTCTCAAGCCGGAAGCCATCGATGTGAATGTGAAAGTCATACTGATAGGGAATAATGAAATCTATGGTATGCTAAGCGCATACGAGCGTGACTTCAAGAAAATATTCAAGGTAAAAGTCGATTTCGACCATGAGATGCCCAATACGCAACTGGCCGTGCAGCAATACACCTCACTTATCCGGAAGCTGATTTCAGACGAAGGACTGAAGCATTTCGACAAGCGGGCCATCGCGGGCATCGTTGAATACGGAGCACGCCTGGTTGACAGCAAGCGCAAACTTACCACACAGTTCAGTGAGATTGCGGATATCGTTCGCGAAGCCAATTACTGGTGCCAGCAGAACAGCAACAAGTATGTTACCGCGAGTCATGTCGACAAGGCGATCGCGGAAACGTACAACAGGCATTCGCTCTACGAGGAAAAACTGCAGGAGCTGATCGAAGAAGAAGTCATTCTCATCGATGTGGAAGGTGAGCGGGTCGGCCAGATTAACGGACTCGCAGTGTACGGAGGTGACAGGTTCTCTTTCGGCAAACCCACGCGCATAACTGCTGCGGTGAGCGCCGGGAAGGCGGGGATTGTCAATATTGAACGTGAAGCCAAGATGAGCGGGAAGACGCACGACAAGGGGATGCTCATTCTCACGGGATATTTCCGCGAGCAGTTTGCGCAGAACCAGCCGCTTTCATTCACGGCCTCGGTCTCATTCGAGCAGTCGTACTCCGGCATCGATGGCGACAGTGCGTCATCCACTGAAGTCTATGCTCTGCTGTCCTCCTTGACAGAGCTCCCCATCAAGCAAGGTATCGCCGTCACGGGATCGGTAAATCAGAAAGGTGACATCCAGCCCATCGGCGGAGTGAATGAGAAAGTCGAAGGGTTCTTCGATGTGTGCTTGACGCGAGAATTGACCGGGAAGCAGGGCGTGATCATCCCGATCCAGAATGTCAACGATCTCATGCTTCGCACTGAGGTTGTCGCGGCGGTGAAGGACGGACGCTTCCATATCTGGGCCATTTCCTCGATTCGGGAAGGTATTGAAATACTGACCGGAGTGGAGGCCGGCGAACGTGGCGCGAATGGTGCATTTCCACCGGGCACGGTATTCGGAATGGTCGAACGCCGACTCGACGCATTGTACAAGTCATCGAAGAAACTGCAGTCCGCGGAAGAAGCAGACTGACATCACGCAGGGAAATGTGTATCGAACGCCCCGTGGCTTCATGCTGTGGGGCGTTTTTCCTGTTCGCCAATACGGTTACGGGAGGGGGAGCAGTCAGGCTGTGAGGAAAGGTGGGAGCGCGTCGAGAACATCGACAATCTCGAGTCCGCCTTTGAGCGTGCAGATATGCGGATCCCCGGGACAGCGCTGCTGGCAGTAATCTTCGGGAGGCAGCAGCGTCACGGCCTGGTTGCCCTGGGGACCCCAGAGCTTCGGGTGGCAGGCAGTGAGGGGACAGAAGAGGCTGACTGTCGGGATGCGAAGCGCTGCCGCGAGATGCATGGGACCAGTGCTGGCTGACACGGCGACGGATGCGTGGGCGATAAATCCCATCACCATGCGCAGGTCTCCACCATTGTCGGGCAGAAAGACGCGGTCGGATGCGAACGGTGCGAACAGATCGCGCACAGCGGTATTGGCGGGTGTGATATTGACAACCACCTGCGCGTCGGGGAAACGTGTGCGTGTTTCCTGCACGAAATCACGATACTTCTCCGCTTCCCAGTTCGGTGCCGATCGACCGCTCTCGGGATGCAGTGAAATCGTGCGCCGGTCGGGCGTCCAGCCAAGCGACCGGAGCCGCGCGGCTGCGGCGTCGCGTTCCTGGTCCTCGAGAAATACTTCAGTTGCGAGTCCGTCATCTTCGGCCCCGATCGAACGTGCAAGATCGAGGCAGTAATCCGCCTCATGCCGCAGGGGAGTGTACTTTCTGCGGCTGACAGAACGCGCGAACGTCAGGACCTGGTACAGTTTTGTCCCGACACCGACACGCCGTGGAATACCGGCGAGGAAGGTCATCCATGCATGACGTTCCGTGGGCAGCAGCATCAATGCCGTATCGAAGCGGTGCCGCCGCAGCATGCGCAGCCGATCGAAAAAACCGCTGCGTCCCGCATGCCGTCCTTCCCAGTCGTCGATGAGAATGTCATTGAGATGCGGATTGTTTCGCAGCACCGGTTCGGTCGCGGGACGCACAAGCGCGCTTATGCGTGCATCCGGAAAACTGCGTCGCAACGCGCGAATGGTTGGCGTGGAAAGGACGACATCCCCGATGCGATCGGGCCGGATGACGAGAATACTGCGCGGTGTTCTCAACGCTTCGCCTCGCTGTCACGATACTGCATCTCCCAGAGCTGCAGCAACACCTGCATCTTGTTCTGTGCATGAATGGCCGCTACCACGAATCCCTCCCAGCCATCGAGGAAGCCGCGCTGCAGGATGTATTTCTTGGCGAATTCAAGTGGGGGACGCAGCAGGAAATCCAGTGCTCCCACACGCCGTCTGTTCCTTTTCTCGCGCGCTTCGTACAGCGAATACGCAAGATTTTTCTGCAGCATGTGACGCACGTGAGGAAGTGTGTAGTGGAGAAGGGGTCCTTCGAGTTCACCGCGGCTGCCGCGAACTTCAAATCCCTCATGCACGAGACGGTCGGTGAGTCTGCTATGCGTGCGGCGGAACAGGCGGAGCTGGCGGTCGGGATACCATCCGCCATGCCGCAGCCACTTATCGCGGAAGTGATTTTTCCTGGGCACGGTGTAGCCGTCCATCGGACCATCGTTCCTGACGATAGCAGTGATTTCCCTGTGCAACTCCGGCGTCACACGTTCGTCTGCATCCAGGCTCAGCACCCAGTCGCGTGTTGCCTGATCGAGCGCGAATTGTTTCTGTGTGGCGTAGCCATCAAAGTCCCTGAAATGCACGTGTTTCGTATAACGGGATGCGATATCCATGGTGGCGTCTTCCCGTGAAGAGCAAACCACAATGATTTCATCCGCGAAACGCACTGATGCCAGGCAATCTGCGATGTTATCTTCTTCCCGTCCCGCGATGACGATGACGGAGAGCTGCGCTATGGTCTCGATTGACGCATTCATCTCCCTAATCTACGAAAAAAGCGCAGGAGCGGCTATTCCTTGTAATTCCCGTTTTCATCGGTTTTGAGAAGAAGGACATCCTCGGTTCCGCTTCCGTAGGATTGTGTCGTACCGGTAAGAATGTAGCCGCCTTCCAGTGTGACCTCCACGCCATGGGCCTGATCGATGTGCTCGCCGCCGATTTTTTTCTTCCAGAGCAGGGATCCGTCTGCCGCAAAGCGGAGCAGTAAGATATCGGAACTCGTCTGCACGAGCGGATTGGTGTATCCACACAGCACAAACCCACCGTCACTGCAGCTCTTGATGCTTCTTGAGACCGAAGGTTCAGACAGCACCGTCCTTGAAAGCACGTTGCCGGCGGAATCGGTTTTGACGACATAGATATTTTTGTTGTTGGAGCCCACGGTGCTTTTGTTTGCCGCAATGGCGAACCCGCCATCCATTGTCTGTGCAATATCGACCCCCTCGAGATTGTCGGGAGCGCCAATCATCCGCGACCAGTTCACCGACCCGTCTCCGCCGTCGATGTTGATGAGCCAGATATCGGATAGTCCGGCATCCGCCGTATCAGGGGTACTTCCGACGACGACAAAATCCTCCTCGGCCGTTTCCAGCGCCGCGAGTCCACGGTCATTCCGATTCATGCCGGTCGGCTGGAATACCCAGACATCCTTGCCCCGTTCGTCGATCAGCGAAGCGTACAGATAATTCGCGCCGTGGTTGATATCGTCTATCCAGCCAGTAACGAGGTAGCCACCGGATGAAGAGGGAATGATGTCCTGCGCGATATCTCGTCCCACTCCGCCGCGCAGCTCCAGCCATTCCATCGTACCGTTTGCGTCGGTTTTGATGATCCACATATCGGCAGGGGCTTCACCGAAGGTCTCGGTCTGTCCCGCGATAACAAAGCCGCCGTCACTGGCCTGTGCGACGGAATATCCGATATCCGACTTGACGCCGCCATAGGTTTTCAGCCACATTTTATGGCCTTCCGCATCGGTGCGAAGCAACATGACATCCGCTGACTTCGTGTCGGCTGTCGTGACGCTTCCGGTGATGATGTAGCCCCCGTCATCGAGCTGAAGAACGTCCTGCCCCACTTCCCGATCCATGGTCAGCGAAAAGTTGAAAGTCCGAAGGAAATACGGCGTTGGCTCCGTGATACGAATCCGGGGTGTATCCGGGTCGAGGGGGGATTCACAGGAGGTGGTCAGCAATACGAGTACTGCTGCAGCGCATACGTGCTTGAATATGTTGTGACGCTTCGACCACATGATGTTTCTCGACATGAGAGATCCTGCGTTGTTGCCAGTGAGCAATCAGTTACATGAGTACCGCGATGCCGTAGGTCAGACCGAGTCGGCGTGAAGTGAACCAGGCGCTTTGATAAGGATATGCCATCAGGCTTCCTTCGAGTCCGACATAGAATCGAACACGTGTATCGGGCATATACGCGAGTCCGAATCCCGAACGGGCCATCGGCCAGAACTGGACGCTGGTGCCCGCGCCGAGGGTGACGTAGGGTTCGATGTTCGCAAGAGCACGGATCGGTGAGAAGCGGTAGCGCCAGCTCGCGACAACCCATGACGTCATGAGATTCTGCTGCCAGCCCACCTGTTCTCCTTCTTCGATGCCGTTGAAATGCATGGAATACGGTTCCTCGCCGTAGGTGAGTCCGATATCATGCCTGTCGTAGCTGAGATAAGCGCTTACCGCCATGTTCTCGAGCAGGGGATCCGCATCCGTACCGATGGTCGCCTCAGGGAAGGATTTCGTGTTCATGCCCCGCAGCTCGACGGATATTGCGTTGAGGAGTTCCGACTTGCCCAGCGTGGGGAAGTACTGCTGCGTATTGGGAGCCTGCAGATGCGCCTGCACGGGTACCTGCTGCTGTGCGAGGACACTCCCTGTCTGCTCCGGCATCGACGACAGCGCCGCAGTCAAGTCCGCATCGCGCGATGGAAGCGAGGATGCGACCACAGTGCTCTCCGACGTATGCAGTCCGTCCTGTACCCCAGCGTCCACCCAGGAGGCGGGAGGTGTCTGCGGGGATTCAGCATCGTTGAGCGACGCATACAGTTCGCGAAGCGCCGCCAGTTCCTCGTCAGAGATATCCTCGAATCTGCCGGTGCGATCGCTCGCCTCGACAGGGGTCGATGACGTGCCTGCTGCGGCCATATCACCATTATCTGAGCTTTCGGTTGTTAATGCTGCAGGCGGAAGGACTGCTGCGATGGACGGCTTCTGCGACATGACTGCCGCGCCGTTTACACGTGCAGATTCACTCGCGTCCTGCGATTCGCTTTGCTGTTCAGCCACTGCCGGTGACTGTGCTGTATGTTCAGGAGCGTGGGAACTGCTTTCCGCGGGTGATGAGGATACAGCTTCCGTCGCTGCTTCCTGTTTCGACGCCATCGGCTCTGCGAGGTTCTGTACATCGGTACTGCGCACGCCGAGGAATATCATCGCCGTGATTGCCGCTGCTGCCGCGGCCGAGGCGATGGGACTCCATGCCTGCGAGAACAGGGGGAGAATGCCAACAGTGCGTTTTTCCTTTTTCTCCTCGGCAGGAAAGCCGAGTCGTTCGAAAACCGCACGCGTGGTGCTTTCGGGCGGTTCGGCAACTGCTCCGAAATTGCGGGCTTCAACGCGTACCGCGCGCAGCTGGCGGAGGCGATCACGCAGCTCGCGATCCGTCGCGAGCTGGGAGAAAAACTGTGCTTCGTACTGAGGGTCGAGTTCCTCATCGATCCAGGCGTGCAACAGTTCGTCGGTAGTGGGAATGTGCGGATTCATGGCAGCATACTTATTTGTGTTCTTCGTATTCAGCGATGTAGGGTTGAAGGATGGTGCGTATTTTCTCGCGCGCGCGTGTCACGCGAATGCGCACGTTCACATTCGTCAGGTTCATGATCGAGGCGATATCCTCGTAGGGCAGGTCCGCGAATTCACGGAGGAAAAACGCCTCGCGATAATCGTCGGTCAGCAGTTCCATGGCCATGTGTATCAGTTCGAGCATTTCCGTGCGCTCGTGAGGCACGTCGCTCATACTCAGCGTGTCGTGTTCGATGGTGACTGTCGGTTTGCGGTCACGCTGCATGTTGAGGAAGAGATTACGCGCGATCTTGATGACATAGCCCGCGACATTGGTGATGTCGCGTCCCGCGAGCGCGCTCTCGTACAGACGCGTGAACGCTTCCTGGAAGAGGTCGTCACTTTCATCCCTGCGCCAGGCGAGGCAGCGGCAGTACGCATACACGTTGCCTGAGAGACGAGAGTACAATTCTCTGAATGCGGCCTCGCGGCTGCGATTGTCCTCACGAATCATCCGGAACAGTTCGACGTCACTGCGTTCCTCGAAGCGTGCCGGGGATGTATGCCGGTTCTCTTCCTGCAAAACAGGGTCCTTATGCGCGTTATACCTCCGCGTCAGTGTAAAGACACACCAATCCGGGGTTTGTTGCAATATGAATAATGTAGAGAGATTGCGTCTGGAAGGAAAGGGGGAAGCGGGGAGCCGCGTTCGGCAGCAGTCCCGCAGGGCTGTTGGTCGTGCTTCGCCCCGGAAAGGACTAATTTCGGCTGTTCTGGCGGTCTTTGAGCAGTCCTTCACTCAACCAGTTGGCCAGCGCCTGCCGGTTGTCGACAGAAACGAAGCGCCGCTGATCCTGGGAATTCCGGATGTTGCCGAGTTCGATGTAGACAGTGCGGGGCAGGGTTTTCCGCAGCATATAGAGCCTGTCGCGTGCGTCCACGGTTCCATGGTACCCGCGCGAAGGCTGATGTCTGCGGTATTTTTCCTCAATAGTGCGCTGAAGCTGCGACGCGGTGCGACGTCCGGCCGTACTTTCTGAATGGTGGTAGAAGAAAATATCGACGCGGCTGCCTTTCTGTCTGCTGTCGACATGCAGAACGATCTGCCGCTGATATGCCGCATGTCTGTTGCGACGGTGCAGGGCGTTGACCACATCCGTGCGCTGCCTGAGTCGCGCCAGCTGTCCCCTGGGAATGGCTTTCCCACGCCAGATCGTCTCATCACTGTCGCAGGCGAGATACTTTTCATCCCGGATCCCGTCATTCTCATCGCGCGTTATGATATACACCTTCGCATCGTGACTGAGGAGATTGCGTGCCAGGCGCAGGGCGACATCGTAGGCGTATTCGTCCTCGCACAGCGTTTTACCGTTGCGCTTGCCCCGGGCACCGCTGTCCGGTCCCCCATGTCCGCTGACGATGTAGTACACCGCACCCCGCAGCCTGTGGTCACGCACTTCCACATCGGCGTACGCGCTGCCGAAGATCGGGAAGCTGCGGACCGGGGGAGGAGCGACGGGCGGCTCATGTGCATCCAGATTCGCGCCTGTGGGATGTGCCGTGTGAGGAGGTGGCGTAATGGACGCCGCGGCTAGGAGAAAAGGCAGGAGGAAGGGCAGAAGGAGTATGAGGACATGTCGTCTTGGTGGCGGCATATGCAATAATACAAAAAAATACTCCCTCCGCGAGACGGAGGGAGCATTTGAAAATGGGGAATGCAGGATCACTGATCCTGCAGATGTTCCTTCATGTGCTGGACGTAGTATTCGAAGAGTCCGAGACGCGACTGCATGCCGCCGGCGACGCCGTGGTTGCCATTGGGATATATGCGCATATCGAATTGCTTGCCGGCCTCCTCGAGTTTATGCACAAACTGCATCGTGTTCTGCACGTGCACGTTGTCATCGAGTCCGCCATGAATGATGAGCAGCCTGCCCTGCAGCTTGTCGGCATGCACGAGGCAGGAGCCGACGTCGTAACCTTCCGGATTGTCCTGGGGACGCTGCATGAAGCGTTCCGTGTAAATCGTGTCATACAGTCGCCAGTCGGTCGGCGGAGCGATGGCGACGCCGGCATGGAAGGTGCCGTTGCCCAGCAGCAAGGTCAGTGCCGCCATATACCCGCCATAGCTCCAGCCCCAGATGCCGATGCGGTCGGCGTTCACGAATGGGAGGGTGGAAAGGTAATTGGCGACCTGGACGTAGTCATGGGCTTCCCATTTCCCGAGCTGCTTGTACACGGCATGCTTGAATGCGGTACCACGGCGGCTGCTTCCCCTGTTGTCGACTTCAATGACGATGAAGCCTTCGCTGGCGTACCACTCCGCCATGGTGCTGGGCCAGCTGTTGCGCACGGCGGATGTGCCGGGACCGCCGTAGACATCGAAAAACACCGGGTACTTTTTGGAAGGATCGAAGTTTGCGGGTTTGATCATGCTGCAGTCCAGCGTCCAGCCGTCGTCGGTGGTCACCGTAAACAGCTCCTTGTCGCTCCATGAATATTCCGCGTAGACGGTAGGATCGACCGCGCCGAGGCTGCGCAGTTCATCGCCATCGCCGTCGCAGAGCATGCGGCGCGTAGGGGCCTCGATGCTCGACCAGCTGTCGATATAGAGTGCACAGGTGGGTGAGAGGTTGATCGCATGCCAGCCGTCGTCTTCGGTCAGTCGATCCATATCGTCGTCCTCAACAGCGGCGCGATAGAGATTCTGCTGTGTCGGTGCTTCCTTCGTGGCGGTGAAGTAAACCTGCGCGTCGTCGGGCGTGACGCCGAGCACATCGACGATTTCCCATTCGCCTGAGGTCACCTGGCGCAGCAGGCTGCCGTCATAATCATACAGATAGAGATGATTCCAGCCGTCGCGCTCGGACGCCCAGAGGAAGCGATGGCCGTCATCCATGAAATGCAGGAAGGCGCCGTCGTCTACGCTGATCCAGCCCGTTTCAGAGCGGTCGGAAAGTACGACGCGGGAACTGCCGTCCTCGACATTTGCGAAAAGCAGTTCCACGTGATTCTGCAGCCGGTTCAGCCGGTACATGCAGAGTGTGTTTGCGTCCTTTGTCCACCGAATACGGGGAATGTACTGATCGGTTTCTTCCCCGATGTCCATCCAGCGGCGGCTGCCATCGGCCAGATCGATGATGCCGATTTTCTCGACGGGATTGCTGTCTCCCGCCTTCGGGTAGCGAATGGGAATGCGCTCCATGTACAGCGGCATGAAGTTGACCATCTCGAAGGTGGGCACCATGGTTTCATCTTCCTGCCAGAACGCGATGCGCTTGCTGTCGGGGGACCACTGCCATCCGTCGACGATGCTGAATTCTTCTTCGTACACCCAGCCGAATCGTCCGTTATGCACATCCTCTCGCGCGTCGCTGGTCAGCTGACGCACGTCGCCGCTCGCGAGATTCATGATGTAAATGTTGTCCTTGTACACATAGCCGACCCACTGTCCGTCCGGCGACACCTTGACGTTCATCACGCCTTCCTCGTATTCCGGCAGGGCGATGAGCGCACCTGTTTCCAGGTCGTACACGGCGTACGTGCCGATGGTGGAGCGGCGCCAGATGGGACGCTCATCGAGCGTCAGAACCAGGAAGCGTGGATTTTTCTGCAGGGAAAACGATTCAAAGGTGACCGCGTCATCGGAGCCCTCGAATTGCAGATTCGCCGGATCGAGCAGAATGGCTTCCTCATCCGTGCGTGCATTGACCTTGACGATGGTCATACTGCGGGATTCCCGGTTGAACTTGACATAGGCGTAATGTTCTCCGTCGGCCATCCACTGCAGGTTCGCCATCCGTGGCGCGAAGAAGGCCGGGTTGCCGAAAACGTCCCTCAGCGTGACGGGCTTTTTCTCCTGTGCCTCCGTGAGGCCGGAAGGAAGCAGTGTGATCAGGAAAATGAGAAGCAGGAGGGTAGTGTTGCGTTGCGATGTGCTGCGTTTCATTGTATTCCTCGTTGTATCAAAGCGGAGCGTTTGTATCAATGCTGTGCGTTGTTGTCTGCGTGCAACAGGATGCGTTTCAGGACTCCAGTTTCGCGAGGGCGGTACTGTCGAGCCGGTACAGCTGCCATTCCTTCAGATGCGTGGCGCCAAGCCGATCGTAGAAGTCCTGCGCCAGCGTATTCCAGTCGAGTACCGTCCAGTCCATCCGCCCGCAGCCCCGTTCACGCGCCAGTCCGGCAACGTGCAGGAACAGCGCCAATCCGGCTTTCTTCCCCCGCGCCGCGGGCAGCACGAAGATATCTTCGAGATACATCGTCGGCAGGGCGAGAAAACTGGAATACGTTTCATAGATGATGGCGTACCCCACATCCTCCCCGTCAATGGATGCGAGAAATGCTTCGTAGCGGGGGTGATCACCAAACGCATGGCGCATGAGCCGGTCGCGGGCGGCAGCGTCGGGGGGATCGAGCTTCTCATACGCCGCGAGCGCATCGATCAGGGAGAGGAATGATGTGGCGTCTTCTTCACGGACGCGGCGCAGTGCGATGTGGGAACAGTCGGGAAGTGATGCTGGCATGAAGCTGAGTGCTGTGATGAGGCACGTACTATCGCAAAAAAATACGGAATCGCGGGGCGGAAAGGAATAGGAGAGAGAAACGAATAGCAGGGGGGAATATCCGTCAACGCGGTGATGTGATTTGTGTATATTTCGGGAGCCGCGACAGCGGAAGAAAGTAACTATCTGCCAGAGCACAGCAAGGAGAAGACATGAAGTTCGAAGAAGCCATGCAGAAGGGATTTCTCAATCTCACGCCTGAGGAAATGAACAAGGTGCTGACTGATATTTTTGACAATGATGACGCTGGTGCGCGGCTCGATGCCGGCATGGCCCTGCTCGGAACCTTCGTGCCTCGTGAAAGGGCGGTCGCAGTGGTTGATCTTGCGTCCATCATCATTGACGCGAACGAGGAAATAGAGCTTTATGGAGCTGGTGAAGAGGATGATGACTGACCACACCATCAGTACTCCTGGGCGGATTGTGATATGGCGCTGAAGCCCGGAAAACTGCAGCTCCCAGCATGGTGGCCTGAGGCCCTGCGGCAGGTGACGGGTATCGACACCGGCGACAGCTCGCAGCTGCATCGCCTGCTGCCAGCATTGCGGCAGCTGACAGCATATCTGAATGCGACGGATGCGCGCGGGAGTGGCGCGCAGCGGTATATGAAGGATAAGCGTCTGCGGACGGCCTATCTCGTCTATTACAGCTCCGCAAACATGCTCAAACTCCATCGTGCGCTGCGCGAGCTTGCGATGGCGGATGCTCTGCCAGGGGGTGCGTTGCGTGTGCTGGACCTTGGGGCGGGACCCGGAACGGCTGCTGCCGGACTCGCGGCTCTGCTCCCCGAACTGTATCCCGCTGACGCGATTCCGGAAATCCACATCACTGCAATTGACGCCGTGTCACAGAATCTAGCGACATACGAGCTGGTCGCGACTGCAGTCAGCGCACGAGGCGGTTTGTCCATGCATGTCACGACGCAGTCAGCGGACCTGACATCACCGCCCCCGCTGAAGGAACGGTACGACCTTGTTCTCGCGATGAATGTCGTCAACGAGCTTCCTCCCGCAAAGCGCGCGCAGCTGCTCACATGGCTGGGGGATCGGACTGATGCAAACGGACAGCTGCTGCTGATAGAACCTGCGCTGCGTGAAACCTCTCGCGCTCTGCTGGAATTGCGGGATGAGGCTGTGCGTGCAGGGTGGACGGTTTTTTCACCCTGCCTGCGGCAGAAGGATTGTCCCGCACTTATCAAGTCCACCGACTGGTGCCATGACGACCTCCCGTGGGAACGGCCCGATTTCATGGAAGAACTCGATGAGGAAATCGGCAATATCAAGAAGTCACTCAAGTACAGTTACGTTGTTCTCAACAGGAATGGAAAGACGCTCAGAGAAGCATTGGACACATCCGCTCCCGGCAGGACATCCACTACCAGCGAAATGCTGACGCGTGTCGTCAGTGAACGTTTCGACGAGAAAGGACGGTTGTGGTGGCATATGTGCGGGAAAGAAGGGAGATCGGTCTGCCAGCGCAACCGGCGCGACGGAACGGACCGCAATGCCGATGCAGAGCGCGTGCAGCGCTATGATGTCATCACGCTGAAGGACATGGAACGTAGGGAACATGACATCCTCATTCCCGCCGAAGGAAGCCTCCGGATTATCAGCTGAGTTCGCTCTGTCGAATGCATTCGCAGACTTGAGTGATCACCTTGGGGCAACCGATGTGCGCTAGCGAATGAGCAGGGGACGGGTGATGCGCTGCGTCCCTGTCACGGCAGAAAGCAGGTAGGTTCCTGTCGGCAGATCCGGCAGGCGCAGGGACAGGAGCTGATCGCCGGTGTGGACGATACGATCACCAAGCCTGGCACATCTTTTCCCAAGCAAATCGTGCAACGTGAGGTGAACGACGCCGGCATGCGCAGCTCTGTAGTTCAGTGTCGTCACTCCCCGGGTGGGTGAAGGAAAGCTGCCGAGTATTGCGGATTGCACTGGAAGCACAGGCGCTGCCGAAGCGCTCAGCGGCAGATCGGTAACCCTGTACAGTGCGGAGCGCACCGTGCCGTCAAGTGTCGTGTCGGTCTGTGTCAACCAGAGGGTCGCGTCATCCTTCAGCAGCCAGCTCACAATTTCGGTGCGGTCTTCCGGAAGGGTGAAGAGCAGCGTCCCGTTCGATGTCGGGGAGGTGGCGTTCTGTCGCACGATGATCGACCGGTGCAGATCCTGTGAACGGTGGAGTAACGTGATGTTGCCGTCGATCCATCGCTGCGTCGTCCACTGGTTCGACCAGTGCGGATGCTCGGCGGCGCCGTTCACCGTGTCAACCACGGTAAACATTACACCCATACTCATATCCGACCATACCACGGCTCCATCATTGCGGCGCCAGAATACCGTGGGTGTTTCTTCGCTGCCATAGAGCGCAAGCTGTGCACCCCGGCCGAGCCTTGTTGCATACTGAGTGAACTGACCATTTCCGGAGCGGTGCATGAAGCGCAGCGAATCGCTTTCCAGAAGGATGGATACACCATTCTGAGCATTCACGCAGGTCTGCAGGTTGTGAGGGAAGTCTGCGTAGCCGGTTGCAAGCCTCTCCCGGATCATGCTGTCGAGCGCTGCTGGCTGACCGATTGATGGCGCAACCTGGCGCAGTGTGAAGTCGAGCCTGTCGTTCCGTTCCCGGTGTACACTGTGGAGATAGGCGAGGTAGCGGCTGCCATCCGTTGTTTCAATCCAATGCGGCCGAAAACCGGATCCGATGACGGCGGCATCCTGAAGTCCATCAGATGCACTCACACGCGCCACATGAATCTCAGCATCATCGGACGAAGATATTTCCCATGGCTCGTCCGGAATGCTGCGCTCGTCCCACACCATAAGGATGTCGCCCGATTGTGTGCGATGAAACGATGGATTCAGCGCACCCGGTATTTCAGCGAGAACTTCCAATCCGGTGTCATGAAGAACGAAAAGCCGCATCGGGGGGATATTCGTGATCCATGAGCCCAGATCGGTGTATTGCACCTCCGCGGTTGCCAGCACGGCAAGTACAGTCTCATCATCCAGGCGAGTGAAATCCGACGTGTACACGGGAGCTGTGTACTCCATCTGCTGTCCACTGTGGTAGGTCGTATCAGGACGAAGGACGTACTGCCGCAGTGTTCCATCATCTTTCGGGATAAACGCATTGACAACCGCTTCGACATACCACCCCGGGATATGTCCTCCATACGCCTGTACATCTGTTCTTTCCTCCATGGCGACGATACCGTCATCGATGGATCGAACGGATACGTATTTCGTCCCTTCCGGGAAGTCCCAGACCTGGTACTGCTGCGATTGACAAAATGAAGTGAGGATGAGAAACAGGCATGCAAAACGAATCATTCTGAACCTCCTGCCGGGTAGTGTGTGATGGAAGGACACACAATGGCACAGATTATTCCCATGACGACGCGTGTGACGGAAACGCTGCTCAGGGAAGTGACAGCCGCAGTCCGTTGGTCAGCTCAAGATCATAGCGCTTGACGTCGGTTACGGGACGACTGTGATACCGCCAGCTGCAGCGCACGTTGAAATGGAGTCCCGCTACGATTTTCCATTCGACGGATGCATCGGTGATGATGCGCACATCCTCCGGATTCTCGACAAGCGGCTGCGCGTACGCGATCAGGGTGGCTGCCGCGGCGTCGGAGGGCGTCCAGTTCAGGGTCAGGTAATTCGTCGAACGCATGCGGTCGAAGCGCAGGGCAGCGGGACTCGTGTCATACTCCTCATGCTCGAACATCGCACCGATGCCGAGGAAGATTTCGAGACGACTTTTTTCATCATTGTCCCGCAGGTCGATCGCTTTCCATCGCGCCCCTGCGCCGAGGAGATCCCTGTTCTTCAGGGAGAGAAATTCATTGAACTCGGCCTGCGCAAATCCTTCCACCGCAAGGGCTGAAGCCACATCCCATATACTTCTTCCGTGCAGGAAGCCCTTGTTCGCGATTTTTCCCTGGCGCGCTTCCTTGAACGCATAGTTGAGTACGACAAAGTTGTCGTTGTCCGTCCGCACGTAGTCGAAACGCAGATCACCCTCGACGGAGACGAATTCGGAATTCCCGCGTACCAGTCCGAGTGCCACCCCGGTGTTGAAAAACACCCCGGTTTTCTCGCCATCGCGGCGGAGCTTTTCCGTGTTGACCTGCGCGTGGAGCATGGCGGGAAGGATGATGAAAAATGGCAGGAGGAACAGCAGCAGCTGCAGGCGGCGTCCCGTACGGCAGACCATCTGAAGGAACATCGTGCGAAGAAGCTGCGGATTATGCACTGAATTGTCGTGTTTCATGTGCCAAAGATACGGAATTCACGAAAATGGATACGGCCCGGCGGCTCCGTGATACACTTTTCCCCGCACGGAAAGGAATCCTCTTCCAATATTCTGCGTTGAGGCAGAAAGGAGTCGACATGAATACAGAACATCAGGGCGACATGCAGGACCTCACAGAAGCCCTGCTCGCTTCATATCACCGCGAAGGTGGTATCAATCACTTTCAGGGCAACAACCTTCCATCCCGCGATGCCATCATCGACGTGGTGCGGGATATTGAGGCGCTGCTTTTTCCGGGATTTTTCCGTGATGAATCGCTCAGCCGGGCCAACCTCAGCTTCCTGACCGGGGGCCGGCTCGTGCGCGTGTATGAGAAGCTGGTGGAGGAGGTGCGGAAGAATCTGCACTTTGATCGAGGGGAGAACGGGGCGCTGCAACATGAATCGGGGCTGCGCGAGGAAGCCTGCGACATCGTCGAGCATTTCTTTCGTGCGCTCCCACAGCTGCGCAGCGTTCTTTCGACCGACGTGGAAGCTCTGCTCAGCGGAGATCCTGCCGCGAAATCGCGGGAAGAAATCATCCTGAGTTATCCGGGACTCCGTGCCATTGCGGTACACCGGGTGGCCCATTTTCTCTGGACGCACGGTGTGCGTCTGATCGCGCGCATGATGAGCGAGTACATACACAGCAGGACGGGAATCGACATCCACCCGGGCGCACAGATCGGCAGGTATTTCCACATCGATCACGGTACGGGTGTGGTCATCGGGGAAACAACACTCATCGGGGAGCACGTCAAAATTTACCAGGGCGTCTCTCTCGGCGCGCTCAGCGTGCGGAAGGAACTTTCGGAAAAAAAGCGGCATCCGACCATCGGAGACCGCGTCACCATTTATGCAGGAGCAACCATACTCGGGGGCGAAACGGAAATCGGCCACGACGCGGTGATCGGAGGAAATGTCTGGCTCGTCAAATCCGTCGAGGCGCATGCCGTTGTCACGAGCGAGCCGCGCATCAATGTCATTCCCGCCGGCGACCGTGACAACGCTGCCTGGTACTACACTATTTGAAAAGGAAAGGAGCGCAGGAACATGCGTTTTCAGAATATCAACGAGAGCATTGGACGTACACCGCTGGTTCGCCTCTCGCGGCTTTCTCCCGAAAAGGGCGCGACCGTGTGGGTGAAGCTCGAATCCTTCAATCCCCTTGGCTGCGTCAAGGAGCGTCCCGCCTTGTACATGATAGAGACGGCGGAAAAGGAAGGCGTCATTGGTCCGGGCACCACCATCGTCGAGCCGACTTCAGGAAACACGGGCATCGGACTCGCCATGGTCTGTGCAGTTAAAGGATACCGCCTGATTCTCACCATGCCCGAAAGCATGAGCCAGGAGCGCCGCAGCATTCTGCGTCATCTTGGTGCGGAACTCGTGCTCACCGAAGCGGAGAAAGGGATGAAGGGCGCAATCGACAGGGCACAGGAGCTCGCCGCGAACATGGAAGCCGTGTTCATTCCCCAGCAGTTCCGCAACCAGGCCAATGTGACCTCACACAGGGAAACGACGGCGGTGGAGATTCTCGAGGATATGGAGGGCATGCATATCGACGCCTTCGTTGCCGGCGTGGGAACGGGTGGGACCATCTCGGGTGTGGGACAGGTGCTGCGCAAGGAACTCGGCGACGACGTCCGCATCATTGCCGTGGAACCGGAAGAATCGCCGGTGCTGAGCGGCGGTGAGCCCGGTCCCCACAAAATCCAGGGCATTGGCGCCGGCTTCGTGCCTGAAATCCTCGATCGCAGCGTCATCGATGAAATCATGACAGTGAGCACGGAAGAAGCCATCGCCATGGCACGCGCGCTTGCCCGCAAGGAGGGGATGCTCGTTGGCATTTCCTGCGGCGCTGCCGCGAGTGTGGCCGTTCGCTGCGCGCAGGAGATGGATGAGGGACAGAATGTTGTCACCGTTCTTCCTGACACGGGTGAACGGTATCTCAGTACGGCGCTGTTCGAGGAAATGGCCTGAATTCTGTGCATTTTTGCGTATGACCTTACAGCAGGCATACCAGGAATGCATGCAGCTCGCCCGGAGCCATTACGAAAACTTCCCGGTGGCATCGCACCTGTTACCGCGTACGCTCAGGCCGCATATCTCCGCGGTGTATGCTTTCGCCAGGCATGCGGATGATATGGCGGACGAAGGGGAGCGCAGCGGCGATCAGCGCAGGGCACAACTTGAAGCCTGGCGCGAACGCCTCCGCAGCTGTCAGCAGAGGGAAGCGGACGACGCGGTATTCCTCGCACTCGGCGATACCATGCGCCGCTTTTCCATACCGGAACAGCTTTTCCACGACCTGCTGGATGCCTTCGTGCAGGATACGGAGAAGGAGCGGTATGAGGATTTCGATGAGGTGCTCGATTACTGCCGGCGTTCGGCCAATCCCGTGGGACGCATCATCCTGGCGCTGTTCGGGCGGTTGAACGAGGAAACCGGTCCTTACTCCGACGCCCTCTGTACCGCCCTGCAACTCGCGAATTTCTGGCAGGACGTTTCCGTCGACCGAAAAAAACCGCGTGTGTACCTGCCCGCCGCGAGTCTTGAGGCACAGGGACTGTCCGTCGATGATGTCCTTGCCGGAAACGATTCCCATCGCATGCGTACGGTCATTGCAGGGGAGGTGGAACGCGCGCGTGGATATTTCCTCGCCGCCGTGCCGCTCTTTCCGATGGTGCCATACCGCCTACGACTTGAATTGCGGGCGATCTGGTATGGAGGGATGACAGTGCTTGAAAAAATTGAAAAACAAGGGTATAATGTACTTGATTCCCGACCGAGTCTGTCCGTTGTCGATGGAATCAAACTATTTTCCGCTGCTGTACTGAGAGCAAAGCCAGATGCACGAACCCGAGTCCGCAGCTGACATTACCCGGAAAAGCAAAACGAACTTCATGATGTCGTTCGCCATGCTTCCCGAGCACAAACGCGATGCCATTCACACCGTGTATGCGTTCTGTCGCTGCACGGATGATATCGTCGACGAGGAAGGGGACCACGAGAGCAAGGCGCAGCGGCTGCACCGGTGGACCGAAGAGCTCGAGCGCGGATTGCGCAATGAAAGCAGTCATGCGCTGCTCAATCGCCTCAGTGTCATTGCCGATCGCTTCAGTATTCCCGCTGTACATTTCTTCGACCTTATTCGCGGCATGCGCATGGATCTCGAGAAGGCCCGCTATCAGAGCTTCGAGGAACTCTATGAGTACTGCTATAACGTGGCGTCGACGGTGGGACTCATGTGCAGTGAAATTTTCGGCTATACCAGGGAGACCACAAAGCAGTACGCCATCGATCTCGGCATCGCCCTGCAGCTTACCAACATTGTACGTGACGTCAAGGCCGACGCAGCCATCGGACGCATTTATCTGCCGGGTGAAGATTTTACGCGCTTCGGATACTCCTACGAAGAACTGCTTTCCAGTACGTATAATGAAAATTTCATACGTATGATGCGTTTCGAGACGCAGCGTGCACGCGAGTATTACGCACGTGCCCGTTCCGCACTTGCGCATGAGGATCATGCCGCCTTCTTCGCCGCGCGCATCATGGATCGCATTTACTACCGCATCCTGCAGAAAATCGAGCAGAAGCAGTTCGCCCTGTTCGACGAGCGCATCTCCATTTCCTCTTTCGCAAAATTCCGCATCGCTGCGGCAGAGTATTTCAGCCGCGCTCCACTCCAGTACGCCACCCTGTCATGAAGCTCATCGTCCTGGGCGGAGGTGTCGCCGGACTGGCGGCAGCGCTCCGTGCATCACGACGTGGCTGGAAAGTCACCCTGCTCGAAGCATCGCCGAAACTCGGGGGACGCGCCTACAGCTTTTCGCCGCGCCGGGGCGGAGTCGAAATCGATAACGGCCAGCATGTGCTCATGGGCTGCTGCCACGCCACGCTTGCGTACCTGGAAGCCTGCGGTACCCGCGACCTGCTCGAACGCAGAAAAGGCATGGCGCTGCAATTCTTTCACCGGGACGGACGCAGCGCATCTTTGACTGCCGGCACGCTGCCGCATCCCATCGGACTCGCACAGGCATTTCTTTCCTACTCCATGCTGCCGCTGAGCGCGCGTCTGCGCATCGCTTCCGTTGCATGGAAACTGCGATCCATCACCGGGGCTGATCGCGAGGAACTCGATGGTATGACAGCCGCGGCCTGGCTGCGCTTGCTGCGGCAGGATCGAGCTTCGCTGGAATGCTTCTGGCGTCCCGTCGTCCTGGCAACCATGAACAGCGATATTGACCGGGCTTCCGCCTGGCTGCTGACCGTTGTGCTGCGTGAAATCTTCCTCGGCAGCGCAGATGCAGCGGATATGCTGCTTCCCAAAACGGGACTCACTCCTCTCCTGGTCGATGGCGCTCTCGCTGAACTCTGGAGTGCCGGTGCCGAGGTGCAATGCAGTCTGCGCGCTGACAGCATTCTCATTCGCGATGGTGCGGTGCGGGGTATACGTACTTCGGAAGGAGAGGAAATTCCCGCAGACGCCGTCATCAGCGCCATCCCGCCCTGGGCGCTTGAACGTCTCGCGCGGGAATCGGGGGTGCTGGAGCAACTCGCCATCGATTTTTCCCGCTTTGAAGCATCGGAAATCCTATCCCTGCATTTCTGGACGCGACGAGACCTCCGGCTCCCGCGCATGACGGGACTGCTCGAAACGCGATTGCATTGGATTTTCAGTAAGGAAAAGGAAAGCGACAACAGGTATCACTACAGTGCGACAGTATCTGCCGTACCGGAGGATTTTCCTGCCGGGGAAAATGCCCTGCGTGCACTGCTGCACGATGAACTCGCGCTTGCCGTTCCTGATCTCCGGGACGAGGACATCGACCGCATCATGCCCATCCGGGAAAAACGTGCGACTTTTGTTCCGGCTCCAGGACTCGAATCCATTCGTCCCGATCCCACCACTTCCATACCTGGCCTGTATCTGGCCGGTGACTGGACCAATACGGGGCTGCCTGCCACGATAGAAAGCGCCGTGCGCAGTGGGAACAGGGCTGCAGAGCTACTTAGGCTGGACTAACTTCCCACGTAGGTTATCCCAAATCTCATTAATGGATCGCTTTCCACTCAGAAGGGTGGTATACGCGTCGAACTCACGTTCCATGACGTCTTCACGCTGGACGTCCATTTCGTATTCCATCAGCTGCTGCAGGATGGAACTGGTGAGGGGGATGTCGACGCGCTCGTTGGCATGGATGCGCCAGGGTTTGCCGATGGCAATGAAGGCTTCCGGGCGTTCCTGTTCCAGGAAATCATAGCGGAAGGCGACGGGGATGGCAGTGACGTCGCCGAGGGCGCGCAGCAGATGCGCGGTACCGGGATAGAAACTGAGAGGCCGTTTGTCGACCGATGTCAATTCTCCCTGGGGGAAAATCCACAGCACGCGATCACTGCCGTGAAGCAGGGATGCTGCATACTGCAGACTGCGCATCGCCTCGCGGGGGTTCTCCCTGATGACGGAAAAGCAACCCAGTTTGCGGAAAAACTGGTAGCGCGACAGCTGCTTTTCTTCCATCATCGCATAGGCATCATGCCTGAACACGTCGTAGCTCAGGAAGATGGGCAGCACGGCGTCCCACCAGCCGGGATGGTTGGCGTAGAGTACGACCGGGACGCCGTTTTCCGCCTCTCCCAGAAAGTCCATTCCCTTGCAATGCACGCCAGCGAAGCTGCGACGGAGCTTTCTCCTGAAATATGGCGTCAGGAAGCGGGCGTGAAGGGATGATTTTTCGGCTGTGATCATGCGATGATTTTTTGTTCCTTTATGCGATACCCGGAACCGGGGCGTTCGGGGGATGCGTTTGGTAAATATAGCAGGTCCCTCACCGTGGACCAATGACGCGGTGTCGACCGATGAAGCGAAAGGATGATTACGTGACAGACAGAAAACGTGTGGTGGTGGGCATGTCCGGCGGCGTTGACAGCAGTGTCGCAGCCGCGCTGCTCGTGGAGCAGGGTTACGAAGTAATCGGCATCACCATCAAGACATACAATTACGAAGATGTGGGCGGCAACGCCGCGAACGACAAGAGCTGCTGCTCGCTTGACGGCATCAACGACGCGCGTGTCGTCTGCGCGGATCTCGGTATCCCGCATTACGTACTCGATTTCAGTCAGCCGTTCCGTCAGAATGTCATCGACATGTTCATCGACGAATACATGGCCGGCAACACACCGAATCCCTGCGTGATCTGTAATCGCAAAATCAAGTGGGAGGAACTGATTCGCAAGGGACTCACGATCGGTGCGGACAGTGTCGCAATGGGACATTACGCACGACTTTCCCACGACGAGGCGAGCGGACGCTACTGGATTTCCCGTGGCGGCGATGGGAGAAAAGATCAGTCGTACGCGCTCTGGGGGCTCTCACAGGAAAGCCTCGCGCGCAGCATCTTCCCACTCTCGGATATCAGCAAGGAAGAAGCGCGCGCCATTGCCGAACGTATGGGAGTGCGAACGGCTTCGAAGCAGGAGAGCTACGAAATCTGCTTCATCCCTGACGACGATTACGGACGCTTCCTGCGGGATAACGTCCCGGGTATCGACGAACGCCTCAAGGGTGGCGATGTCATGTTCGAAGGACGTAAAATCGGGGAGCATGACGGATATCCGTTTTACACCATCGGACAGCGGCGCGGACTGAATGTCGCCGTCGGAGAGCCCGTGTACGTGACGGAAATCCAATCCGGTGACAACACCATTATCGTTGGCCGTAAAGCCGATCTGCAGCACCGCAGATTTCGTGTGCGCGACATCACCATGCAGAAATACGCTTATCCCACCGAACCCCTCCGCGTCGACGCGAAAATCCGCTACCGTGATACGCCAGCGCCCGCCGCGCTCGAGCCACAGTCCGACGGATCTCTCGTCATTACCTTCGACCAACCCAAAACCGCCATCACTCGCGGACAATCCGCTGTCTTTTATGAGGCAGACGACGTCGTAGGCGGCGGCGTCATCACCGAAATACTCGAATAGGAATACGAAATCGATTTCGAAATCGAAATCGAAATCGAAGTCGAAATCGAAATCGATCATCGAAATCGAAATCGAAATCGAAATCGAAATCGAAATCGAAATCGAAATCGAAATCGATCATCGAAGTCGAAATCGATTCTTTTGAGTGAAAAAAAAGGACCGCTGGTTAGGCGGCCCTTGTGAGTTTTCCTGGATGCGAGGGGTGTGATCAGAGGAGGTCTTTGACCACTTCGCGTTCCATTTTCAGTTCGTCGAGCGTTTTCTGGATCTTCTCCTTTGCGAAGTCGTCGTGCGGGATATCCTGCACGATGCTGTACTTGCCATCGGCGCCGGTGACGAGCGGGAAGGAGAACATGAGTCCTTCATCGATGCCGTAACTGCCGTCGCTCGGGATGGCCGCGGAGTACCAGTTGCCGGCGGGCGTGGGATTGATGAGGCTGACGACGTGGTCGATGGCGGCGTTCGCAGCGCTGAACGCGGAGGAGCTGCCGCGTGCGTTGATGATCTCTGCGCCGCGTTTCTGCACCTTCGTGATCATGTCGCCCTTCAGCCACTCATGGTCGCTGATCACGTCGAACACGGGCTGACCGTTGATCTTCGCATTGGCGGCATCGGGATACTGGGTGGCGGAGTGGTTGCCCCAGATGGTGACGTTGGTCACGGCGCTGACACCGACACCGGCCTTGGTGGCCAGCTGCGCCATGGCGCGGTTCTGATCGAGACGCGTCATCGCGGAGAAACGGTCCTTCGGAAGGTCCTGCGCATTGTTCATGGCGATGAGCGCGTTCGTGTTGCAGGGATTCCCGACAACCACGGCGCGTACGTCGCTGGCGGCTTTGAGCAGTGCTTTGCCCTGGCCGACAAAAATCGGTCCGTTGTCCTTGATAAGATCGTTACGTTCCATGCCCTTCGTGCGGGGCTTGGAACCGATCATCAGGGCCCAGTTGACGCCGTCAAAGGCGACATCGGGATTGTCGGCGATGCTGATGCTCTCGAGCAGGGGGAATGCGCAGTCGTTGAGTTCCATGACAACGCCTTCCAGCGCGCCCATGGCCTGCGGCAGTTCCAGCAGGTGCAGTGCTACCTTGGTGTCGGGACCGAACATCTGTCCGGAAGCGATGCGAGGGAGGATGGCATAACCAATGGCGCCGGCGGCGCCGGTTACGGCTACGTGAACGGTTTGAGACATAACAGAATCCTCACAAATAATGCATTAGGGGATAGTGGGGGTTGAAGTTCTGATATCCGGGAAGTTTATGCTAGCGAGATTTTTTGATAAATTCAAGAACCCGGACAGGAATCTCTCCATGTGATGCGCGGAATTCGCCCTGCGGTTCCCGTCGCACAGTCTTTTCTGTACGCTATCCCTGGATTCGCCACATTTGAGGAATGATCATGAAGCCTCCCGCACAACGCACATTATGCAGTTTCTGCATAAACCTGCCCGCGAGAATATGCAGTTTCTGCATATCGCTGCGGCGGGGAATATGCACATTCTGCATAATCGGCGTCCTGTTCCTCGTTGCAGCGTGCGACGCGCAGCCGAAGCGAGCTCCGGGAGGATATGATTTCGGCGATAAACCGCATGTGATGAAGCTCGCCAAACACCTGAAGGAGATTTCAGGTCTGGCATCGGATGACAGGGGCCGCGTGTTCGCGCATGACGACGAACGGGGCGTTGTCTATCGCATCGACCCGATGACCGGGAGCATCTTGGATTATTTTCTGCTGGGAAGGACGGTGGTGACGGAGGATTTTGAGGGTCTCGCCATTGCAGGCGAATACTTCTACCTCGTGACCAGCAACGGTGACCTGTATCAGTTCAGGGAAGGGAAGGATGCGGGACGCGTGGCGTATCGTGTGCACAGGACGCCGCTCGACAAACGCAGTGATGTGGAAGGACTCTGCTATGACCCTGCGACCTCTTCGCTGCTTCTGGCCTGCAAGGGTGATGCGGGGAACGGCTATGGGAAGCATGACCGTGCAGTCTACAGTTTCGACCTGCGTTCGCACAGGCTGCGCGACAAGCCGCGCTTCGTACTCGATGAAAGGGATTTCAAGGATATCGCGAAGGGGAAGGAAATGCGTCCCTCGGCCATTGAACGGCAAGCAGGCACGGGACATTTTTTCATCCTTGCCTCGCAGGGACATCTGCTCATCGAGGTCGATGCGAACGGAAAGATGGTGGCAGCCGGACGGCTCGATGCAGATCTGCATGAACAGCCGGAAGGACTGACCTTTCTGCCGGATGGCGACATGCTCATCAGCGATGAAGGGAAAAAACACGGCAGGCTCAGCCGCTATGCCGCAGGGAAAAAACGCTGATGCTAGTGTGATGGAAAGCGGGGTTGAAGGTCAGGGATTCGGGATAGCAATGTGAGCAGAGCCTGTTTTCCGATCGGTGCCGGATCGATGGCGGGTATACGCAGGTGCGGAAGATCCTCGAGCTGTGCATGTGTTCGGGCATCGTCCGTGGCCCTGTTGAGCAGAACCGCGTTCAGGGAGATGGAGAGGTCAGAGAGTGCGCGTCGGACGCGCAGTCCTTCATTCCACGAAAGTGGATCAGGGTTGATGACGAGACGCACAGCACACCGCGTGCTGTCAGTGAAAAATTCGCGCAGCGTCTGGTTGCGCTGCTGTTCCTCAGACAGCGCGGTAATGACGCGGTCAGTCTCGATTTCTTTTTTTCCCAGCTTCACCCGGGTAATCATTTCCCGCCGCTCCTTGATGTCCTCTCGCAATGCGAGCAGTTCGGTGGTCCACGCCGAAGAGATGGTTGGCGAAGCGAAAAATCGTGTAGACAGTGCGGTGGGGGGCATATCGACCACGAGCAGATCCCACCTGTCCTGTTCCGCAATGACATGCTCGAAGACGCGGCGCAGTGCAAATTCTTCGAGTCCGGGTGAGTGTCTGAACACCCGGAAATGTCTGTCGAGATTGATCGCTGTCAGGTAATTGTAGGCGTCCCGCATGCGCTGCTGTACTTCGTCAAGATAGCGTCTGATCCACGCCTCCATATCCGCCTCCATGACATCCAGCGCGCGATGCACGTTGCGGGGAGTGTCTGCGAAGGACGCTTCAAAAAGATCGGACTGATTGTGCGCGGGATCGAGGGAGAGCAGAAGGACGCGTTGGCCTTTCCCGGCTGCGCCCAGAGCGGTGAGTGCGGAGAGCGTCGATTTACCGACGCCGCCTTTGCCGATATGGAATACCGTCTGAAGGGACATGGTTCATTCCATGGGCAGGGATGACCAGAGCTGGGAGAATGGGGCGGACGCGGTGTCGATGCGGCGCAGCAGCAGACGCAGGTCATCCTCCATGTACGGCAGAAGTGCAAAGGTGATTTCGGGGGGCGGGGAAGGGAGTCCGACCGACTGTCCCATCACCAGCAGAGCGAAAACATGCCGCATTTCCTCGTATTCCCATTCTATGCTGTCAACCGCTTTCTGCCGTTGTACCGCATCGAGCGTGGCGAACATTGCTCGCAGCCTGCGAATGATATTGGTGGTGCGCGTCATGTTTCAACCCGGAAAATGCGGGAATCCGCTTTGATGCGGTGATGCGTAGGATACTGCGTGTATCCTGCATAGAGGCACATGAGGAAAATACCGATGAAGAAAAACGGTGTGAAATTGAGAATACTGGCGATGACCATGACCCAGAGCGACAGCAGAGCGAGCACTATGCTGTTATTGGCGTAGCGATAGTACATGGTGGGCGTGATGCTGCTGCGGTCGCGATGTGCCCTGGCGAACATGGACCGATAGAGAATGGGGAGCGCAAGTGACGCCGAGGCTGAAAAAATGAAAAGCAGGATTTCCAGTGTTTCCTGTCCGGGGACATGCCAGCCTCTGAACCCCTCCATGCCACGCAGCGTTTCCGAGATCGTCAGTGCAATAAACGGCGGGAGGGCCATCCACAACCAGGTTTTCCGGAGACGGGCATGCAGCATGCCATGCATACTCATAATCCGCTCCCGGTTTCAGCCGCCGGGTCTGGCTGCTCTTTGCCTCGAACGAATTGCACGATTCCTTCCGCCGTGACCCAGAGTACGATGAGAATGATTATCGCGTTGATCACCTGGAGGAGGATGTTCTGATCCGTCCCGAACTGCAGCTGATTGAGCACTGCCGCCCAGATGGTGATCACGCTCATGAACACAGCCGGAATGCCGGCGGTAATCCACGACCAGCCTCCGCGCTCCTTGAGGTAGAGTGTTACGATAATGAGCGCCAGTGCAGCGAGAGTCTGATTCACCGCACCGAAGAGCGGCCAGAGACTGAGGGCACCTTTTCCATCCGCACCGGATGCGAAGGCGAGCACGGCAGCACTGAGCACCGCGAAGCCCGTGGCTATGTAGCGGTTCTGGAATACGCGGAGCTTCAGGGTGGTGAAGAGCTCGGAGACGATGTAGCGCTGGATGCGTGTGGCCGTATCGAGTGTGGTGCCCGCGAACGAGGCCACGAACACGCCCATGATCACCACAGCGATGCTGCGCGGAATACCCGTCATGGCAATCATGTTTGCGGCACCATCGACGAAGGCCTTGACCTTGGAACCGAGTCCGGCCGCGGCAGCCCAGGATGCATAGTGATTCGTCCATGCCGACACCCCGGTGAGGTATTCCCCATCGACAGAAGTATATCCCATCCCTATCCCGGCAGAAACGGCGATGATGACGAGTGTCGCGAGTCCGCCTTCCACAAGCATAGAACCGTATCCCACGAACAGCGAATCGCTTTCCCGCCGCACCTGTTTGGCGGACGTGCCGGAGGAAACCAGTGAATGAAAGCCGGATATCGCACCACAGGCGATGGTGATGAACAGGAAGGGCCAGAGCGGGGGAGCGGCTTCGGGCGCCGCCTGGAAGGCGGGAGCAACGATATGCAGTTTGCCGGCAAAGGAAGAGAACATGACGCCCGCAAAAAGAAGGGCCATGGCGATAATCAGCTGATAGGCGTTGATGAAGTCACGTGGCTGCAGCAGCGTTGTCACGGGCAGCACCGAGGCGATATAGGCATAGATGAGGAGAATGATCGTCCAGAGTCCCGGAGCGGGAATTCCCAGCATCGTGGGCAGTTCCAGCGGAACCCAGGCGCCCAGCACGATGCTGCCATACATGAGCGCGACGGCGATCAGCGACCACGTGGTGAGTCCGCCGCCTTTGCGGTATATCATGATACCGAGTCCGACAGCGATCGGCAGCTGCAGCCAGACGGGCAGGACGGAAGAGGGGAACATACTGAAAATAATGGCGATGACCAGTCCGAAAATGCTGATCACGATCCACAGCTCGAGAAAGACGATGACGAAGAAAAACCATCGTGTGCGGCTGTTGATATAGCGGGATGTATAGTCGGAAATGGATTTCCCCTTATTGCGCATGGAAATGACGAGGCTTCCGAAATCGTGCACAGCTCCCATGACAATGCTGCCCACGAACACCCAGAGCAGCGCGGGCAGCCAGCCCCAGATGATGGCGATGGCCGGACCCACAATCGGCCCCGTGCCTGCAATCGAAGTGAAATGATGCCCGAAAATGATCTCCTTACGTGTCGGCACATAATCGACACCATCCTCGAATTCCACCGAAGGAGCCGGATTCCCGTCATCGATACGGAAAATTTTCTTCCCTATATAGCGACCATACAGCCTGTACATCACAATGTACCCGGCAAAGGTCAGCAGCATGAGTAAAAGTGGGGACATGGTCATTTCCTTTCTATCCCATAACATAACGAACCCACGGCGAAAATTCGAGGGTTCTTGCTCGCTGGCGCTCGCGTTCTTGCTCGCTGGCGCTCGGTTGGACTATCGCGAGCCGCAGGTGAGCAACACCGCGAGCCGCAGGTGAGCAACACCGCGAACCGCAGGTGAGCAACACCGCGAACCGCAGGTGAGCAACACCGCGAGCGAAGCGAGCTCAAGGCTTGGATATCCGATAGTAAAAGCTGATATTGTCATGACATCGCAGAGGGTCCTGGCCGACCCTGCGTGCGATGGAAACCGGGTGCAGTTCCGGTTGCATTTCGGGCTTTGCCCATGTCGTTCTCGTAATCAAGACAGGTTTTGATAGCGGACTTGGCGACTGACTTCCTTCTCGCATTATCCCACCACAGGCGCGCGTCCCTGTGCAGTTCCGCAAGGAATTTCTCCGACATCACGGCCGGCGGTCGTGATTTCGTAACGCATTCCACGAATCTGTGTCTACAAGACGAAACTGAGCCTGCGCTCAGATCTGAGCTTCGCTCACTGATTGACGGCCAAAACCCGGCGTTGAGCACGCCGGCTCCATAAATACTGAGACACACAAGCGTTAACGATAGTCTTTAGCTTTAACCCCAATGGAGGCTCGTATGCACAAAAAGCTACTGTTCGTTCTGCTTCTGCTTGGGCTCTTTCCCGCTTCTTTGCTTGCGCAGACGGGAAAGGTATCCGGCAAGGTCACTGATCTTGAAACCGGAGAGCCCTTGATCGGAGCAAACGTCATAGTGAATTCCGGTGGTACCACGCGTGGTGCTGCAACGGATGCCAACGGCGGGTACGTTGTTCTCAACGTGCCCATCGGCAAGGTGAACATCACGGTAAGTTACATCGGTTATCAGAAAACCGAGGTGAAGGATGTGCTTGTCCGGTCGAATGAAACGACGGATAAGGACATTCAGCTGCCTTCCGATTCCTACAAACTGGAAGGGGAGGTCATTATTGTCGCTGAGAAACCGCTGGTTGACAAGAATGTCACAAACAGCAAAACAACGGTGACGCAGGAGGATATTGAAAACCTTCCTGTGCGTGGTGTGGAGAATATCTCCGCCACACAGGCCGGTGTGGTTTCTCTCGGCGGCGGCCTCTACATCCGTGGCAGTCGTGCGGATGCGACAGGTTTTGTCATCAACGGCATGCAGGTCAACAACCCGCTCGCCGGCGGACGCTCCCTGTCCCTCATCAACAATGCCATTGCAGAGCAGAGTCTCCAGGCTGGTGGATATTCCGCAGAGTTTGGCGGCGCAAACGCCGGTCTGATCAGTACGACCACGCGTACCGGTGGACGCAAGCTGAATGTGGAACTCGAGGTGTACACGGACAACTACCCGTGGGCAGACTACGGTGAGCGTACCCTGGGTACGTACAAGTCCGGATCGAGCAACTATATCCTCACGGCGGGTGGACCGCTGTACGGTCCGGTGAAATTCTTCGTCGCGGCGCAGAACAGTTTTTCCCGCACGCCGACTTCTGGCTGGCGTGAGGATTACGACCTGACGACGTATTACGATCCTCTGCTGCGTCAGACCGACGCCCACGCACTGCTTTCTCCGGAAGAACAGATGAAAGTGGGTATTTTTGATCCGCGACTCGGACCGAGCGCACAGAAGATCGATTATCGCTTCCCCGGCGGATATTTCTACAACGCCGCGAGTCAAAGCTACCTGCTCAATGGTAACCTTACCTTTGATCTCAATCCGATCAACGTGCGTATCGATGGATCGTACGGATACGGAACGAGTCATGACGGTGCCGGACTCACGACGCAGCTCGCTGAGCAGCGCGCCGGACTCAATCAGAGTGAAGATTACAGCTTGAACGGTAAATTCACGCATCTCCTGAGTCCGACCACGTTCTATGAACTGTACGTCGGATTCTTCGGGAACTTCGGTGTGGGGATGGATCCTGACCTCAAGCACGACATCTTTGCCTACGGCGATTCCGTTGCGAATGCCCAGTACGGTTATCACTTCCTGGCTGACGGTATCCCAGAGCAGCCCATCACCGCCTTCGGCGCCAGCTTCTATCCCGCCGGTTACCCGATTGGCTCCAGCTACGGCAAGACGAGCTTCAACTCCCTGCAGACCAAGCTCAACTTCGTGCATCAGATCGGCCGTACGCATGAGATCAAGACCGGTGGTGAGTTCACACAGTACTCCATCCGTTCCTTCGGAATCAGTGCATTCAGCCTTGCGCGCTTCGTGCGTCAGAGCCCGGATGCCACAGATCTCGAGATCGCGGGATCCATGGGTACGAACAACTATGGATATGACTACTACGGACGCAAGCTCGACAGCGGTCCTGACGGACCCAAGGAGCCTGTGTTTGCCGCATTCTACGTTCTCGACAAGATCGAACTCGAAGATCTCGTCATCAACGTCGGTTTGCGCTACGACTATATAAACACGAACTCCAAGGAATTCGTGGATCCGCAGAACATCAAGTTCACCTCTGACGGTCTGATCGACCAGAGTCCGGATAACGTCAAGGATGTCGAGCCGTCCAAGACCGTGAGTCCGCGTCTCGGTTTCTCCTTCCCGGTGACGGACCAGACGGTGTTCTACGCGCAGTACGGTATTTTCGTGCAGCAGTCGCGTCTGCGTGACGTGTATCTCGGAAACGCGACCATTTCCTCGCAGATCAAGGGTGGATATGCAGTCAGCTCGCCGGTCGGTTTCGGCCTGCGTCCTGAAAAGACCATCCAGTATGACTTTGGTTTCCGTCAGCAGCTCGGTGAGAACCTGGCCTTTGACATCGGCGCGTTCTACAAGGATATTCGCGACCAGATTCAGCAGCGTCAGATTCCGGCCGAATTCGGCGCGGAACATCCCGCATATTACGCCTGGGTGAACGGCGATTTCGCGACCACCACCGGTGTCTCGCTGCAGATCACCATGCGCCGCACCGAGCGCATCATGCTGCAGACCAACTATACTTACAGCGACGCACGCGGAACGGGATCGAGTCCTTCTTCGTCCTTCCGTGCCCTCTGGCTCTCCCCGACAGAGACGCCGTTCCTTCCGAAGTACCCGATGACACTGGCCTTTGACCAGACGCATCGCGGTTCGCTGAACGTCGACTATCGCTTCGGCAGGGATGACGGTCCGGAGGTCTTCGGCGTACAGCTGCTCGAGCGTTTCGGAGCCAATTTCCTCTTCACCTTCAATTCCGGCACACCGTATACCCGCGTGAACGAATTCTCCTTCGGCGACCGCCGCACCCCGATTGAGGCGATCAATGCGTCCCGCACCCCGTGGGTGTTCAACCTGGATGCACGTTTCGACAAGACGGTCACCATTGGTCCGCTCGACTGGAACTTCTACATCCGCGTGACCAATCTGCTGAACATCAAGAATGTCACAGGTGTCTACGCCACTTCCGGTAGTGCGGAGAGCAACAATTACCTGGCCACCGATGAAGGTCAGACGCAGATTGCAAACTACGCCAGCTACGGCGATGTCTTTGCCAATCTCTATCAGGACTTCTACTACCAGCAGGTCCTGATGAACGCCGGTGTCTACAGTGCACCCCGTCGCGTCTGGTTCGGTGTGCGTGTGAACTTCTAATCCATTTCCAGTAGGCAGAATTCAATCGGAATACATGTTGGAGAAGAAATACATGAAACGACAATTGCATTATATCATCCCCCTGCTCCTGCTGGCGATGGTTCTTCCCGTCCGTGCAGAGTCTCCGGAGGGTGCAAAGAAGGATGGATCCCTTTCAAAGGTCACAAAGAATGACCAGTGGGATTTCATCTCCGTAAACCAGTGTCTGATGTGGCTGTCGAACAACGGCCGCATGGCACACAATCCGCTGTCTGACGGATCCGGTTTCGAGTGGCCGAACGGCAGCGCCAAGTACACGATTTTCACGGATGGCATCATCTGGGGCGGTCTCGTCGATGGCGAGCCCCGCGTCGGTGGCGCAACGTACAATGCGGGAATGGCAGCCGGTCCGATCAAAGGTGATGGTACGGCGTCAGACCCCAACGATCCGCTCAACCGCATGTTCAAGATCCGCAAGGTCGATACCGAAGGCTTTGCTTCCCTTGATCCTGAATACCAGGCTCAGATGGGACAGGATTTCCTGGAGTGGCCCGACGAACTCGGTGCTCCCTGGGTCGACAAGAACGGGAATGGCGTCTATGAGCCCGATTTCGAGGAATTCCTCTCCAAGGGATACGATGACTGTCTTTCCGACACGCCATTGCTTCCCGGTGACGAGACCATCTGGTTTGTTACCAATGATCTCGATGAGCGCCGTGTGCGCGACCTCTACGGCTCGCAGCCGATAGGCATCGAGTGCCATACACTGGTCTGGGCGTACAGTCAGACCGGTCCGCTGTCGAACATGGTGTTCACGAAATACACCGTGATCAATAAGGGACTCAATGACATGACGCAGACCTATTTCGCGAAATGGTCAGATCCCGATCTCGGCGATGCCTTCGATGATTATGTCGGCATCGACACCTCGCTCAGCCTGGGGTACGTTTACAACGGTCTTGCGAAAGACGAAGTCTACGGCATTCCTCCCGCAGCGGGCTATGACTTCTTCCAGGGTCCGATCATTGAAAGCGCCGGTGATTCCGCCGTGTACAATTTCGGAATCCGCAAGGGAGTCAAGAACCTCCCGGTTTCCACCTTTGCTTTCTACATCAATGGAAGCTCCATTTACCGCGATCCCCGGCTGAAAAATGCTGTGGGAACGATTGAGATGTACAACTATCTCACAGGCAAGCTGTATAACGGACGCGCATTCGTCGATCCCACAACGGGCAACGAAGTCATCGTCTGCCTCGCCGGAGACCCCATTACCGGTGAAGGCTGGATTGACGGTATCGTCAACAGTCCGGGTGACCGCCGCTTCCTTATGACGGCCGGACCGTTCACGCTCGCCGTGGGTGATACGCAGGAGGTCGTTGTCTCCTCGCTGGTCGCTCAGGGCTCTGACCGTTTGAGCAGCCTGAAGGTGCTCAAGTTTTACGACAAGTTCGCACAGCTGGCGTTCGACAATAATTTTGATCTCCCGAAAGCACCGCCCTCGCCGAACGTAAACGTATCGCTGCAGAACAAACGTGTTCTTCTGCAGTGGGGTGAACCGGAGCAGGTCCAAAAGATTGAAAATCATTTCGATCGTGGATTCAAGTTCCAGGGTTACAACGTGTACCAGTTCCCGACTTCGAGTTCGACACTCGATGAGGGTATCCGTCTGGCCACATACGATGTCACCGACGGAGTATCGGTTATTTTCGATGAACAGATTGATCCCGAATCCGGTATCGTGCTTGAGCTGCCGCAGCAGCTCGGCAATGATGGCGGTGTTCAGCGTCTCTATGATGTCACGACTGATGTACTCACGGATCGTCCGCTGGTCAACAACCAGCCGTACTACTTCGCAGTGACTTCCTACGCATACAACGAAGATCCCGATGCGTCGCCGCGGCAGCTTGAGTCTACCCCGAAGATTATCACCGTGCGTCCCCAGATGCCGGATCCGGGCTGGCGATACACCGACAAGGTCGACGACGAAATTCCCGTCAGTCACGTGACAGGAAAGTCCGCCGGCTTCGTCGAAGTCGTTGTCACTGATCCCATGGAACTCACCGGTGATTCCTACGAAGTGTCGTTCAAGTCGCTCGGACAGGTTGAAACCACGTACGACGGCGATCTCGACGGTTTTGTCGATGAGACGCTCATCCGTGACGACTACTCGAGTTGGACACTGACTGACATCTCCACGAATGAGGTGTTGATTGACGGCAGTCCTTCAATGGAAGGACTCGACAAGGAATTCTTCATCCTTGACGGCTTCAAAATCGGCGTGAGCGGCACCGGCTATTACCGCCAGTTCAACAAGGACGGTTTTGACAATGGCGCCCCGAAAGAGAACCACGATGAGATCCTTCTTCGTGAATGGGAAGGTGGTCCGGAAGTCTTCGAAGCGTTTGAAAGCACGCGCGGTGAAGGTGGTTATTCCTGGCAGATGGGGTACACGTCGAGTACGCTCGGCTCTCCCGACCAGTTCGGTTCGAACATCAAGGGATACGAAGTCACCAAGGTAGTTGAAATCCGTTTCGACGAAGACAACACCTCGAAGGGCTACATGTACCTGCGTGGCGCACGGCCGAACTACGGATACCAGGGCTACTTCGAATCCCCGATTCAGGTGTGGGACGTCACTGATCCCGATCCCGCGAATCACGTGCAGCTCTCGTATGCCTTCATCGAGCGTATCAACCGCCCGAGCAACAACCAGATGTACAATCCGACCGCACTCGCCGATGACAGGGAAATGCTCTTTATCATCGATGAGCCTTACAGTGATACACCGAACCCGGCGTACGCCGATCCTGATTTCTCCATCCAGGAGAGCGGAAACACCATGCCTATCATTTATTGGGGCTGGTATATCCTGAAGCCGCAGTACACCGGACTGACGAAAGCATGGCGTGACGGCGATCTGTATCGCATCACACCGAAGGTCCCCTTCAGTGCGGAAGACCGTTTCACCTTCACGACCTTCAAGTCGACGTACGATGACGAGACGGCCAAGGAAGACATCACTGAAATCAACGTCTTCCCGAATCCGTACTATGGATCCAATAAGCGCGAAAGCAATAAATACCAGCGTTTTGTCACCTTCAATCACCTGCCGCCGCGCGCGAATTTCAAGATTTATACGATTTCCGGAGTTCTAGTCGCTTCCTTCCAGAAAACAGATGACGGGACGCAATACGCCACCTGGGATCTGCAGAACGACAACGGACTGCCTGTCGCAAGTGGTCTTTACTACGTCCACATCGAAATGCCCGGCCTCGGGGTTGAGAAAATTCTCAAACTTGCCGTGGTTACTGAAACCCAGTTCCTGGATCGTATCTGATCCGGAGGGTAATCATCTTGAAATCGATTATGAAAGTGAACGAACGTAATAAAGGAGTAACTCACATGCGCATCAGTCCCAGATATCTTGCCGCGGCGCTGTTCATGGCGTTGGCCCTGATGGCATCCGAGGCGATTGCCGGCGGCGGTAACAAGGAAGGAACAGCAGCAGCTGATCCGTTGCTGGTCCCAATTGGAGCCCGGGGTATAGCGCTAGGCGCTGCCTACACCGCTGGCATCACCGGTGTGGAAGCGATCTACTATAACCCTGCAGGACTTTCCGGCATGAACTACGGTGTGGAAGTCATGTTTTCGCAGATGAACGGTCTCGACAACGACGGCATCAGCTATTTCGGTGTCGGAAGCAACTTCGCCGGTTTCGGTCACGTTGCCTTCTCGGTCAAGTCTTTTTCCTTCGGCGACATCCTTATCACGGATGAGCGTCAGCCGGATGGTACGGGTGCGGTGTTTACACCGACCTTTATCACACTCGGACTCACCTACTCGCGCGCGCTCACCGACCGTATTCGTGCCGGTGTCACCGCCAACCTCGTGAGTGAAGAACTTGACCGTGTTTCCAGCTCCGGCTTCGCCTTTGACGTCGGTGTGCAGTACAACGGCCTCGCCGGAGTCAACGGGCTCGAACTGGGCGTCACGCTTCGCCATCTCGGTGGCAACATGACGTATTCCGGTCCCGGCCTCCTGCGCAATGTCGACGAAATCAATGCCGATCGCACCAACCAGCTGCTTGCCATCCAGGCCGCGGGCTTCCAGCTCCCGACCTCGCTGGAAATCGGCATGGCCTACGGCACCACTTTCGAGGAACTGCATGACCTTTCCGTCATGACGTCCTTCGAAAACAACAATTTCCTCAGTGACCAGTATCGCGTCGCGGTCGAATACACCTTCGACAAGATGCTCTCACTGCGTGGATCCATGCCCATCACGGGCAATGACAAGACCGACTACAACGGCGATGCCGCCTACATGTACGGTCCGTCATTCGGTGTCGGTCTCCAGCAATGGGCCGGCGATGCCAAGCTGATTCTCGATTATGCCTATCGCACCCGCGAAGTCTTCGACGGTCAGCATGTCTTTACCCTGAAGGTCGGCTTCTAAGTCCACCCCCAGGCTGTGTATGCAAACCCCCGTGGTTCACCCGAACCCCGGGGGTTTTGCATTCCCGCTCCGCTGATGACAGATTGCAGATGACAGATTGCAAATTGCAGATTTCAGACTGCAAACCGGCCTGGAGCAGGGATTGCTTCCCCTGGTGTGTACCCGGATGTCTGCTCTGATCATGGAAGCAATCCCTGATTTCAGATTGTAGATTGCAATCTGTGATCTGGAATTTGCAATTTGAAATTTGCACATTCATCAGACTATGATGCGATTCATTACAATCTGGCTTATACTGCTGGCACCGGTCGTTTTGTTGGCGCAGGGGGTGCCGGATGAGGCGGTGCCGGATGAGGCGGTGCTGGCGAGGGTGGGGGATGCCGGGATCACTGCCGGTGAGTTCCGGCTTCGGTATGCGCTTTCGGTATTTCCTTACAAAGATCAGGCGGGACTCACTCCGGTCGTGAAGCGGCAGTTCCTGTATTCCCTGGTGGCTGAACGGCTTCTTGCTTCCGAGGCGAGACGCCTCGGGTATGATGCGGAGGATCGTTTCCGGCGCAATCTTCGCATGGCGGAAGAGATGTTTGCACGTGATCTGCTGTATCGCGACAGCGTCCGCGCGAAGGTGCAGGTCAGCGCCGCCGATGTACGTGCGCGCTATCTTGCGGAGCAGAAGGCGGTCGAATTCGATTTCCTGCGCTTTGACAGTGAGCAGGGGGCACGCAATGTAGGTGACATCCTCCGCGGAGGTACCCCGTTCGATACGCTGCTTGCAGTCCGCATGCGATCCGGGACGGCGAATGACGCAGCATCGGAATCGGCGCCTGAGCCAGCATTGTTGCAGGCGATGGATACGCTTTGCAGCGGTTGCGTCTCAAATCCTCTCAAAGGGGACGATGGCTGGTATCTGCTGCGGCGCAGGGTACGGCAGAGCGCACTGCCCGATGATTACAGTTTCGATGCGCAATACAAACGTATCGAAAACACATTGCGGAACGAGAGGGAAGCAACTGAGTCCGTCGCTTTCGTACAGAGGCTCTGGGAAGGCCGTCAGGCGCAGATGGATGAAACCTGGTACCGCAGACTGGGTGAAGCGCTGCTCGCGGACTACCGCAGGCAATATGCGCGTGGTGACGATATGATGCAGGCATCGGACCTGCTGTTCGATTCCCTTCGCTCCACGTGGCGCAGCGATCTCGATGCAGCATTTGCACGCGTGGGAAGCGATGTCCTGACCCTCGGGGAGGCGCTCGACAGGCTGGCACAGCTCGACCTGCGACTGAAGCGGGAGCAGGCGGATCTTGCCCGCAGGTTATACCGGGAGCGTGTGCGCGACATGCTCGATCGATTTGTCGTGACGCGAAAAGCGTATGCGCTGGGATTGCAGCGCGACAGTGAGGTTCGCAATCAGCTCACGATGTGGACGGCAAATGGACTCGCCCAGAGTGTGCCGGATCTCCTTTTCGAACAATTCGTGGCGGATGATGACAGTCTCTGGCACCTGTACATTACCAGACCGGACCTCTTCGGTGCCCCGGTCGAGGTTCGCATCCTCCAGGCACACGCAGGCGACTCCTCCCGTATTGCCACAGCCGTGAAGACATTCCAGGAAGGGGAGACACTCGAGCGGATAGCCAAACAGCTTCGGAAGGAAGGGGAGAACGCGGCGTTTAACGGTGCCTCGGACTGGTTCGCAGTGTCGGAGCGCGGACGCATCGGCCGACTGGCTTTCGGCATGCGCATCGCTGACGGAGGTGGTCCCGTCGCTGCTGACGGCGGCTACACCTTTTTCCAATTGCTTGATCGGCGCTATCCGGGAATGCGACTGAGCGGAATGCAGGCCCTGCGTGACACCGTCGCACGAAAGGAAGGGCCGCAGATTCGCCGGGCGCGCACCGATCAGCTGCTTCGGAGGCTTGCAGGGCGCAGCAGCATTCGCATTGACGCAGCGATGCTCGATGCGCTGCAACCGGCAGCCATGCAGATGCATACCGTGCGCTTGCTCGGATTCGGCGGACGAATCCCGGCCATGCCCGGGGTGATGCCACTGTATGAAGCCGTGATGGAAGGAATGATGCAGGCAGGGAAGGAGGTCCCTTAGCACGCGTCTTCAGCACCAGGGGTAGTCCACCGATTATTCAATCCTGCTTCCTGAAACAAAAAAAAAAGGAAATCCGTGAGGATTTCCTTTTTGTTCGTCGGGGCGAGAAGATTTGAACTTCCGACCTCTCGGTCCCGAACCGAGCGCTCTACCGGGCTGAGCCACGCCCCGAACAAAGTAGTATCAAATGTAGCTATTCGCACCTTGAAAAGCAATAGTTCAACGGCGCATCGTGCGAATTTTCAGTAATTGCCGACCTTGCCGCGGAGGGAGCGATAAAGCATTTCCCGGGCCCGGAAGATATGAGCTTTCACCGTCCCGAGAGGGAGGTCCAGCTCATCGGCGATCTCTTCGTAGCTTTTCTCTTCCTGATGGCGCATGACGATCACAACGCGGTATTTTTCAGGCAGCTGATTGATTGCATACTGAATCGTGCTGGTCTGCTGATTCTGGAGAATGCCGGAATCGGGGATGTGGGAATCATCGGGGATTTCGTACTGCTGGTCACCATCCTCTGAATGCAGCGGCCTGTCAATGGAGAAGGTTTTCAGCTTGCGCTTTCGCAGATAGTCGATGCAATTGTTCGTGGCGATCTTGTACAGCCAGGTCGAAAACGCGAATTCGTCGTTGAAGGATGACAGGCTGTTGAAGGCCTTGATGAATGCTTCCTGGGTGAGATCCTCCGTATCCTCATTTTTCCCGACCATACGGATGATCAGATGGTATATCGCCTTATGGTATTTGGCCATGAGGCGTTTATACGCATCCTGCTTCCCGGCGATCGCCCGGGCGATGAGTTCCTTATCCTCGGCGCGTGAGTGTTCGCGCCTTTCTTCGGGTGTCTGATACATGCGCTCAGGTATTATTTATCGATACAATCTAAGGTTTCGATGCGGGAAATCAAACCGGCTCGAGGTATTTCAGACATGCATATCTTGGAGTTGCCGGGGCATTTTCCTACTTTGCATGACCTATATTTTCGTCTTGATAACACATGTCTCATGTCCACTATACATATACTTTTTATCGGTGATATCGTCGGAAATGCGGGAATGGATGCCGTCCGCATGTTCCTGCCGTCCCTGAAGCAGAAATACCGTCTCGATTGCATAATCGCGAACGGTGAAAACGCGATGGAAGGCAAGAGTATCAGTCAGCAGCAGCTGCAGGAGCTTTACGATCTTGGTGTGCATGTCGTCACATCCGGCAATCACATCTGGGAGAAATGGCATATACAGAAACTGCTTTCGTCGGAGCAGAATCTGCTGCGTCCCCTCAACTATCCGCGTGACAACACCGGTCGCGGGTTTACGACCGTGGACTGCGGAGCGGCTGGCGTCGTTGGCGTCCTGAACATTCAGGGACGCACATTCATGAATCCCATCGACTGTCCCTTCCGCGCGGCGGAATGGGCCATCGGCAAGCTGCGTGAACGCACGAATATCATCGTGGTCGATTTTCACGCGGAAGCCACCGCCGAGAAGGTTGCAATGGGCTGGTTCCTCGATGGAAAGGTGAGTGCGGTGCTCGGGACGCATACGCACGTGCAGACTGCGGATGCGCGCATCCTTCCCGAAGGCACGGCCTATCTGACCGATGTCGGCATGTCCGGTCCGTATGATTCGGTGCTCGGTATGCGAAAAGACATCGCGTTGCGACGCTTCCTGAAACAGACGCCGCACAAATTCGAGATGGCCAGTGATGATGTCCATCTTTCCGTGGTGCTGATGGAGGTGGAGATGACGAGCGGCCGCGCAGTTTCCATTCAACCGATGACCATACCGGAGTTCAGCAGCCATGCAGAACAGGATCATTGACGGCCGAGCCATCTCGGCAAGTATCAAGGACGAGGCAAGAGAGCGGGCAACCAGGCTCAAGGCGGAACACGGGATCGTTCCGGGCCTCGCCGTTCTTCTCGTTGGTGAGGATCCCGCTTCGCAAAGCTACGTCCGCTCGAAAGAGCGTGCCTGTGAATACTGCGGTTTCCATTCAACGACTGTGACCATGCCCGCAACCGCGACGGAGCAGGAAATTCTCTCGCGGGTCGACACATGGAACATCGATCCCGACATTCACGGCATCCTGGTACAGCTGCCGTTGCCCGCGCATGTGAACGAAGACCGGGTGATAGAGGCGGTTTCGCCGCTGAAGGACGTCGATGGTTTTCACCCCATTAACGTCGGGAAATTGGTGATTGGACAGGAAACGCTTCTGCCCTGCACGCCCGCGGGGATTCAGCAGCTTCTGATCCGCAGCGGGGTAGAGACGGCAGGGAAGCACGTGGTCGTGGTGGGAAGAAGCAACATCGTCGGAAAACCGATTGCGAATATTCTGCTGCAGAAAGCAGCAGGAGCCAATGCCATTGTGACTGTCGCGCATTCCGCCGCGTCGGATCTCGGTAAGCTTACAAGGCAGGCGGATATTCTGATCGTCGCGACAGGCATGCCTGATACCGTAACAGGTGAGATGGTGAAGGAAGGTGTGGTCGTCATCGATGTTGGGATGAACCGTGTCGAAGACGCCACCCGTGAACGAGGGTACAGGCTGACCGGTGACGTTGATTTTGATGCGGTTGCCGAAAAAGCGTCGAAGATTACGCCGGTACCCGGTGGGGTAGGCCCCATGACCATAGCCATGCTTATGCAGAATACCTGCAACGCAGCCATCAGGGCAGCGGCAGGACGCTGACGAGCGAAACCAGTTAAGAAAATCTCGATAGAGGTGTCCCTATGGTAATCGGAATTCTCAAAGAACGTTTCGAAGACGAGCAGCGTGTCGCGCTTTCGCCATTTGGCGTCGAGTCTATCGTGCGTTCCGGAGCTCAGGTCGTCATCGAAACGGGTGCCGGAGAACATGCCCGTTTCTCCGATGAACAGTATCAGAAGGCCGGTGCAAGTATCGCGTATTCGGCCGAGGAGGCCGCCGGTCGCGCAGGCATCGTGCTGAAAGTGATGCCACCGGAGCAGGCTGAGTGGGAAATGCTCAGCGAAGGACAGGCACTCATGTCCTTCCAGCTCCTCGGCATGGGGAGAAAAAATTTCGTCGACTATATGCTGAAGAACAAGGTGACGGGTATTGCCTTTGAGCACATGCGTGCGAAGGACGGCAGTTTTCCCGTACTGCGCCTGATGAGCGAGATCTCCGGCCAGGTTGCCGCACAGATAGCGGGACGCTATTTGCGCAGCGATCACGGGGGACGCGGAGTGCTGATCGGCGGACTCGGTGGTGTTGCCCCGGCCGCGACGGTGATCATTGGCGCCGGTGCCTCAGGCATGTCGGCTGCGCAGACCATTCTCGGGCTCGGTGGACAGGTCATCCTGCTCGATAACGATCTCGAGCGCCTGCGTGAAGCTGATCATTATTTCAACAAGCGTGTGACAACGGTGATGGCGACTCCCGAAAATCTGCGCCGTGGTTGCCGCATCGCAGATGTGCTCATTACGTCCATCTCCATCAATGAGCCGGAAAGCCATCAGATCATCACGGAAGAAATGGTGAAGACCATGAAGCCTGGTGCTGTGGTCGTCGATATCTCCATCAATCAGGGGGGATGCGTCGAAACCAGCCGTCCCACCACCATCAAGGATCCCGTCTTTACCAAGCATGGCGTGATCCATTATTGCGTACCAAATATGCCATCGGTCGTGGCGCGGACGTCGACCTACGCATTGACGAATGTGCTGCTGCCGTATCTGAAAATTATGCTCGATGGGTTCAATCCGGAGAAAATCACGGATCCATGCGTACGCTGCGGTGTTACGATGCATAAGGGCGAACCTACGCATTCCATACTTCGTGACATCTATGGCATGGATGTCGACGCATACGACTGCTGTCAGTAAACCGAACATACAAGCGATTTGAAGAGGAAACTCTATGGATTGGATGACCAGTTATCGCAGCAAGCTCATGTCCGCAGAAGATGCGGTACAGGTGATCAAATCGGGTGATCATGTCTACATCCACCCGGGCTGCGCGGTACCCGAAACACTGATCCGGGCCATGGTGGCCCGTGGAGAGGATCTGACCGATGTCAAAGTCGATCACATCCTCACCATCGGTGAGTCAGGGTACGTATCAGAAGAAATGCAGGGACATTTCCGGCACAATGCGCTGTTTATCGGTAGCAACGTGCGCAAGGCGGTTGGCGCCGGTCTCGCGGATGCCACACATATCTACCTGCATGAAGTGGCCAAACTGTTTTACGAAAAAATTATTCCCGTCGATGTGGCACTCATTCATGTGTCACTGCCCGATGAGCATGGCTTCTGCAGCTATGGTGTCGGTGTCGAAATGACGAAGCCAGCCTGTGAAATGGCCAAAACCATCGTGGCCCAGGTGAACCCGAACATGCCCCGTGTGCTTGGCGATTGCTTTATACACGTCAACAAGCTGGATGCCATCGTTGAGGTCGACGAGCCCATTCGTGAAATGGCGCAGGTCGGCGAAATCACAAACGAGGCCGAACAGGAAGTCTATGACAAGATCGGTGGTCATATCGCCGAACTCATCGACGATGAATCCACCATGCAGATGGGCATCGGTGCGATCCCTGATGCCGTGCTCAATTATCTCGAGAACAAGCGTGACCTCGGTGTGCACACCGAAATGTTTTCTGACGGAGTCATCAAGCTCGTTGAGATGGGTGTGATCAACAATGAAAAGAAAACCCTTCACAAGGGGAAGATGGTCGCAAGCTTCGTGCTGGGAACAAAGACCATTTTCGACTTTATCGACAACAACCCGATTGTCGAATTTCACCCGAGTCATTACGTCAATAATCCTTTCGTCGTCGCGCAGAACAAGAAGATGGTCGCCATCAATTCCGCGCTTCAGGTTGACGTGACGGGACAGGTGTGCGCCGATTCCATCGGTCCGCGTCTCTACAGCGGCTTTGGCGGACAGGTGGATTTCATCCGTGGTGCTTCTGCAAGCGAAGGCGGGAAACCCATTATCGCTCTTCCTGCCACGGCAAAGGGCGGCGAGATTTCGCGTATCGTGACGCATCTGATTCCCGGTGCCGGTGTGACCACGAACCGCGCGGATGTGCACTATGTCGTCACCGAATACGGTATCGCATCGTTGTTCGGAAAAACCGTGCGTCAGCGCGTGAATGAACTGATTCACGTGGCACACCCGCGATTCCGTGACGAGCTCCGTCACTACGCGAAAGAGATGAAATATATCTGACAGCAGCTGTCAGCAATTCTGCACCGCCGGATCCTCTCATCCGGCGGTGTTTTTATATTGATTTTCAGGTATAAAAAATCGATACTTTCCTGTAGTCCTTTCCAACACCCCATTCCAGTCATTCAGGGTACACATGACGTTTTCGCGACACCTCTGTTTAGCCATGCTGCTGGTATTTCTCGCAGGCAGTGCTGTGACACAGGCGCAGTATCGCGGCGGTCAGCCAGCATCGCAGTCCACGATGCGGTCTGGCGCAGTTGCTGCATCACCCCTCGCTCCACCACCGAGCGTACTACATCCCGCCCCCAGCCGCTGGTGGATCGGCCCCCAGGCCGGTGCGAATCTGAATTCGCACGACGGTGATTTTGTCACGGATTTCTGTGAATGCGCGTTTGAGGACGGAAGCGGAACGGGACTCGCCATTGGCATTGAGGCCGGGCATTTCCTCTCGAACAGCATCGCCGTAGCCCTGAAGCTGGTATACAACGATCTGCGTGCAGACTATTCGTATCAGCTTCTTCAGGATGGATTGCTCCCGGATAATACGGTTGTTGAGGATGTGCTTTTCGAACGCCAGAACACTGTTGTACTCGGGTACCTCATGATCCATCCAGTTATTCAGTTGCATCCTATTGGGGGATTCTATCTGTTTGGCGGACCTGCAATTGGATTCAACATGAGTGCCACACAGGATTACACGCTGCTGGTCGTTGACGAGCGCTTTGCATTCGATGTCGGTGATCCCGAATCTCGTGAAGTCTTGAAAGATTCCGGCGACCTTCCCGGTGCCAATGGCATCCGTGCAGACCTGCGTTTCGGAGCAGGATACAACCTCAGACTCAGCCGCAGCATTCTCTTCGCCCCTGAAATTTCCTACGGATATCCCCTCACCAATATTTCCGACGACGACAACTGGTCCGCCTCGGCCATTCATGTTATCGGCGTCTTCAAATTTGAGCTCTGACATCGCATGAAACGTATCTCACCATACATTCTGTCCCTGCTAATTGCTACCGTACTGCTGCTTCCTGCATGCAGCGGTATCTCTACGGAAAATCTGATAGATCACGACGGTGTCGTGGCGCAGAATCTCGGCGGGGAAGTCAATTCCCCGAATGATGATTATGCAATGTTCCTTTACCGGAATCGCCTGTACTACACCAGCAATCGCCCCACCGCCGAAGGATATATCCAGGGCGACGATTTCTGGTTTACCGACAGGGAGGCATCGCTATGGACCCATTCACTGAATTACGGTGGAAAGATCAATACCCAGAAGGATGAGGGTGCACCGTATATCACTTCGGATGGCGAATACATTTATTTCGTGCAGTGCGATACGGAAGATGGACTCGGAGACTGCGACATCTATTCCGCCCGCATGGATTTCAATGGCAAATGGCAGGAAATCCGAAATCTCGGCGACAAGGTGAATTCGAAATACTGGGATTCCCAGCCGTTCATCTCACCCGATGGTGAATACCTCTATTTCGCATCCGACCGTCCTGGTGGAGAAGGCGGCTGCGATATCTGGCGCAGCAAGCGCCTGCGCAGCGGAAAGTGGGGCAGCCCGCGCAACCTCGGTCCCGAAGTCAATACTTCCGGTGATGAGAAAGCTCCGACTCTTGCACCGAACGGACAGGATCTGTTTTTCACCAGCGACGGTCATCCGGGTCGCGGCGGGTATGACCTGTTCATGTCTTCAAATATCAAGCGTAACACCTGGTCCCCTGCGAAGAATATCGGCAAACCCTTCAATACTTCTGCAGATGATATGTTTTTCCGCCTTTCCCCGCGTGAAGACACCGTCTTTATTGCTTCGTCCCGATCCGGAGGACAGGGGATGCTCGATCTCTATGCTGTGTGGCCGAATCCGTACAAAGATTCCCTTCGCTATATCTACCACGTTCGCGGTGTCATTTTTGATACATTGACGGAAATGGGGATATCCGGAGCCAAGCTGCAGATCGTGCCCGACAACGGGGCGCAGATGACCATCACCGCCAACCGGAACGGCCGGTATGAATTCCGCACCGATCTGAACCGCGGGTACAGCATGACGGCTACCGCCGAAGGCTATCAGAGTGAGACCGTGCGTATCAAGGTACCTGAATTTCTGTATTACAATGAGTTTCGCAAGAGTGTGGGACTCGCTCCGCTGCATCCGCCGCGAGAGGATGAAAGCGGTGACACCCGTCAACCACCCGATCTCAGCATCACATACTTCGAGTTCGACAAATCGGACGTTTTGCCCGAGTTCCGTGAGGAATTGCAGGACCTTTATCAGCATGAACTGCTCCCGATGCAGGAAGCAGGGACCTCGTATACGATCGAGCTCGATGCCCATACCGACGACCGCGGTACTGAACAGTACAATTACGCCCTCTCGCGCAGGCGTGGCGCAGCAGTCAGCCGCGTCCTGCGCGAACTCGGCGTCCCCCTCGACGCAATTCGCATCAATGCGTACGGTGAAAGCCGTCCCGCACAGCCAGGAGACACGGATCAGGCACGTTCCCAGAACCGCCGGGTCGAGCTCCGCATCATTCTCGACGAACAGCCTTGACAGCTTTTCGTATTTTCGTGACATTTTGATGTAACAAAGTTCTCCAGTTATTGTCTTATTTCTGGTGGTATTTTTTTCCATCAGATCAAAGGATACACTGCAGTGTCCAGGAGGATTCAAATGGACGCGATCAGGACTATGCTGCTGGCAGGTATGCTGTTCCTGCTGAGCAGCTCTGCCGCGCATGCTCAGATTCAGCTCGTACTCGGTGATCCGGATTTCTCGGACTATCCGAGTATCGCGATTCCGTTTGAATTGCTCGACAATACCGCGACACTCGACTCCGTCGGAGCTGAGAACCTGATTCTGTTTGAGAACGGCGTGCGCATGTTTCCGCTCACCGTCGATTGCGGCGATCTCAAGGGTGCGCAGAAGGTCAATTTCTTTTTCCTCATGGATGTCAGCTACAGCATGGCATTCAAGGAAGGAACGTACGAGAAGGATCCCGACAGCGTCAAATGGCGCACGGCCAAGAACGTCTTCAGTGAGGGATTCAAGAAGCTGCGCGCAGTTGACGTAGGGGCTCTCGCGAGCTTTGCCGGGGATTTCTGGATGGAACAGAGCTTCACGACCGACAAGACCAGCCTCGCCGATGCAGCTGCCGGAATGTACCTGCGCGCAGGGACTGCCATCTACGACGCCATTGTTACGGCGTCAGGGTACCTTGAAGACCAGGAAGGCAAGCGCGTTATTGTCATTCTCACGGACGGCGTAGACAATCGGTCGCGTCACACGAGGGAGCAGGCGATCAATATCTCCTGGTCGCGTGGAGTGCCGGTGTATCCTATCGGACTCGGTTTCTATCGCGATCCGACGGATCCATTCCGGCAGGATGTCGATACACTGACCCGTATTGCAGAGGGAACCGGGGGAAAAGCCTTTTTTGCACCCACGAGTGAAGAACTCGAAGCGATTTTCTCTACGATTATTGAAAGTATTTACACAATCGGCTGTGTAGTTCGTTACACATCGCCCGATACCTGCAGAAATGGTTCCGAACGCAAGGTTGAACTGCAGGCCGAGGTGAAGGGGATGGTTGCGTCAGAAGAGTATTCCTACACACTGCCGGATCTCAGATCCCGGCTGTCTCTGTCTTACGCGTTTCCAGGAAGCAGTATTTCCTCGGGAGAGCGGTACGACATCCCGATCATGGGTGACGGGGAGCTGAGGGCCGGCGAACCGACGGATTTTGATATTGACGTGACGTATGATCCCGCACTCGTGCAGATTTCAGGCCTCTCCAATATCAATTCCGTGTTTGACCCGGCGAATCTGCAGCTTACCGACATGGGCAACGGACACAAGCGCATCAGTGCGCGCGGTGCGGTACCGCGGCGCGGCATCTCATACAACAGTCCCGATGCTGTGGTTGCCCTCGATATGCAGGTACTGCAGCGATTCAATATCGATACCACGTATTTTGGACTGGATGTCGGTCCGGTACAGCAAATCTGTGAAGTACTGCCTGATGCAGAAGGCAGCACCATGCTGCTGGCTGGCTGCCCGAGTTCCATCGTTCTTGGATTCGATACGACGATAGTCGCTGCGCCGGGATCGATCGTCACAGTACCCCTGGTACTTGACGCGACGCTGGATCCTGTCCAGCTGCTGAGTTACGATCTCCAGCTCGAGTACGACGGCAGCGTGTTCACGTATGTCGATTATCTCATCGAGCGTACCTTGAGTGCAAAGCTCGACGTGAGCGTGACACCGATGGGAGACGCGCTTCACATTGCCGCCGGTCCCGGAGTCCCGCAGGTTGACGAACATCCTCTCATCATACTCCGCTTCCGTGCCGCGGAACTCAAGGAAGCGCAGGAAGTCTCGTTCAAGGTAGAATCCGCCACATTGCAGCAGTTCGCACCCGGGCTCGGCATTGATGCCTGTACTCCGCTGATTCAACTGTATGGAGCACGCGTGTTTGCCGATGGAATCTGTAAGCCGCTGCTCAGGCGCAGGGCGGGACCGATTCTTGAAGCCAGTCGCCCCAACCCGATATCCGGAAGTAATCCGAACTGCGACCTTGCATTCAGCATTACGGAAGCATCGGATGTTTTCCTTGAAATCGTGGATGAATTCGGCCGCAGTCAGGCGGTACTGGTTGATGGATATTATGATGCCGGCAGATATGAAACCGCCTGGCGTCCACAGCAGCTCGCGAGCGGCATATATCTTGCGGTGCTCCGAAGCCGCGGAGTGGTTCGCACGCAAAAGATTGTAGTGACGAGGTAGCTCATGCGTTTTGCATGTACAGTGCTGCTGGGCGCAGTACTGTTTTGCAGTCAGCTTTCTGCGCAGGTGGGGAATGGGGTGGATATTACGGATATCGACATTTCCCAGTTTCCGACGGTCGTGCTCGCTGTCAAGCTGCAGCGTGCGACATCGAACAGCAGTAAACCCACGGTCAATAATGCCTACCTGGAAGAAAACGGCATTCCCCAGATCGTTGAAGCGTTTGACTGTCCCGAAGACAGCAGTATTCGGCTCTCCGTGGCAATACTCGTCGACCGGTCCAACAGCATGCTGCGAAATGCTGCCAATATCGTTGACAGTGTCAAGATCAAGGAAGCGACCGCGGCGGTCGAAGTGTTTCTTGATCTCCTGACATCAAGAGATGAGGCCGCCATTTATGGATTCAGTGCGACCGCGGGAAACAGGGTGCACCGCTTCATCGTGGACCATGATTTCAGTTCGGATATCGCTTCGCTGAAGGCGAGCCTGTACCCGATTTATGCCGAGGGCAGAACGTTTTTATGGGACGCCATTGTGGACGCCCTGGATCAGCTCAAGTCCCGGGCTGGACGCCGCGTTCTCATCGTCCTCACCGATGGCAGAGACAGAAGTACGACGAATGATCTCAGCGATGTCATCAGGAAGGCACAGACGGAGAACATCCCGGTATATCCGATCGCCCTGGGTGAGGACATCGATGAAGGATCGCTCCGTTCGCTCGCCAGTGCTACAGGGGGACGCTACATGCCCAGTCCCACTGCCAGCGAATTGAAGGACATTTTTCTTCAGCTCGGCGCTGAATTGCTGACGGACGACTGCGTTCTCCGCTACACTTCCTCCAACCCCTGCCTCGACGGCAGCCTGCGTAACGTGAACCTGACGCTTGCCGGACTCGGATTCGTCGGGGAGGCGGATACCTTTTACAATGTTGAGAACAAACTTATTCCTGCGACGTTGAGACTGGGTCCGGTTGCCGGAGTCGTCGCGAAAGACAGTGTGGCCGTTCCAGTCAACATCTTCGAGCGTCTCTCGATTACGCAGCCGCTATCCTATGCGTTGACAATCAATTACGATGCTTCGCTTATGCAGTTTCTGCATATTTCCACCGTTGGGACGATGTCAGCGGGCGGCAATGTGCAGGTGACGGAAGTGATTCCGGGAGAACTGCGGATTGCTCTGAATAATTTCGTACCGGCCTTTTCTTCAGGGACGCTGCTCCAGGTAATGTTCTCCACCTACAGTCGATCGGACGATGTGCAAACCCGAATGGAAATCGTGGATGGGAAGCTGTTCGCACTCTGTCCGATGATAGTTTCCATGGAAGGAAGCAGCCTCGAAATCCGAGCCTGCGAAGAGCAATTCCTGCTTTCCTCCGACACCGTTCTCGTTTCTGACGGTGATATCGTGGAGATTCCCGTCTATCTGTCGCCGGTTCCGGAAGATGGACAGTATTACGAGCTCGGGATGGAGATACTTGATCCATCGCCTTCGTTGATTTTTGAAGATGTGATGACAGCGGGGACGATGCTCGAGGACGGTGATCTGCTGCTGCAGCCGAATGATGGACGACTCGAGGTTACGGCCCGTCTGACAGGATCGGGGAATGCGGACAGCGTGCTGTTCATTCTTCGCTACAGTGCTGTGGGCACAAAAGACGTGCAATTCATCCCGCTCACTTTGAGTTTCAGCGATATTCAGAGTAATTGTGCGATCAGGAGTTCGGTCGAGCAGCCTGTTGTCATCATCGACGGAATCTGCAGGCCATTGCTACGGCGAAGGGAGCCGGAGCTGAACCTCGCGAATTTCCCGAATCCGTTCAATGGGAAAACATCGATTTCGTATACTGTTCCGCATGACGGACAGGTGCGGCTGCAGCTGCTCGATGCACAGGGGAGATTGGTCCATACGCTTCTTGAGGCATATCTGACTGCTGGAAGCTATCTGCACCAGGTAGATCTCCCTCAGTTGTCACCCGGAGAATACCTGATTGTCTTGACGTTCGGAGAACAACAGACCGTCCGTGGCGTCCTCAACTTACGCTAGCAACGATTCCCCTCGATACCTCGCGATTTTGTACCTCCCCTGCAGGAATCCCGCGCATCCTGCCTCTCATCAGCTTATTTTTGCGCCCATTCGATCAGTGTTTCCTGCACCCCGTGTTCACCCAGCTGTGGAGCGTCATACAGTCCCGCTTCGTTGCGCTGCCGCAGGGCCTCGTAGAGAGAAACAGCCGCTGCAACCGAGACGTTAAGGCTTTCCACCATGCCCATCATGGGGATGAAATAGACTCCGTCAGACAACGCGCAGGCTTCTTCCGAAACGCCGCGGTGCTCATTTCCCAGTATTATCGCTGTTTTCTGTGAGAAATCGATGTCGTGGAGTCCGATGGCGTGCTTTGTCAGATGCGATGCGTAGATACGGAAACCTTCTTCCCTCAGGGCCTCGAAGCACTTCTCCGTATCGTCGAAGACACGAAAGTTCAGCCACTTTTTTGCACTGGCCGAACTCTGTTTGCCATGCCGCTTGAGATTCGGTGCTTTTTCGATGGTGTACAGCAGGTACACGGTCCTGATGCCCACGGCATCAGCCGATCGCAGGATGGCGCTCACATTGTGTGGGTCCCAGACATTCTCGATGACGATGGTCAGACCCGTCTGACGCCGGCGCAGGACACTTTCGAGACGCTTTTTTCTCCTTTCGGTTATCGTATCAATCGTATGTTTGCGCATGGCATGCTCTCACGTCGGAGTTGATGTAAATAAAAAGGCCATCCCCTGGATGGCCTGTAGCGGGTGACGGACTCGAACCGCCGACACGTGGATTATGATTCCACTGCTCTACCGACTGAGCTAACCCGCCCTGATAGAGACTACAAATGTAGGGGTAGATCGCCTGAAATCCAAATGAACGGTGCTGATTTCATCCCTCCCGTGAGAGGGGGCGGATGTGTCTGTTACATTTTGGCCATCGAGGTGTTATATTCGGGACGGGGGCATCCTACTCCCATGTTTTCAGTATCATAACTGCCTGAATCGCATGAAACCGTCGCTGCGCTTTCCTCCTTCCGTCGTATGGTTCGCCGTTGCCACATGTGCGGTGATGATCTTTGCAGCGCCTGTCGAAACCGCCGCGCAGCCCAATCTCACGTTCAAGCGTATTCGCCTCGATTGGCCGATCGTTGAGGTGTATCTCTCCGTTGGCTGCGACAATATCAAAAACTACTTCCTGCAGAGCATGGACCTCGAGATTTTCGAGGATGGTAGAAAGCTCGATGATTTTGGTATCTGGTGTCCCGATCCAACAGATCGCTGTCCCATTTCTGTTGCCCTGGTATTCGATGCCAGCGGCAGCATGGTCGGGGAAGGGAATGCCGGTGCGAAAGCCGGAGGACGCAACTTCATCGCGAACATGGATGGCGTGGTGGACGAAGCCTGCGTGGTGTATTTCAACAATCACGTGGTTTCGAAAATCTACCCGACGACGCGGAAAGACTCTCTGGAAGATGCTGTGGATAAGCTGCCCGCAGTCGGGTCAACGCAGCTGTGGGACGGCGTGTATCGAGGGCTGGTGCATCTGATGAACCGCAGCAATCAGTGCCGTGCGGTCATTGTGCTTACTGATGGTGACGACAATTTCTCATCGCATAACCTGCAGGAAGTCATCGCCTTTGCCGTCGAGCGGAACATCCGCGTCTTTCCGATCGGGTACGGAGATTTTATTCGGCGGGACGAATTGTCGTACCTCGCTCAGATTACAGGTGGGAATTATTACGAAGCCCCGGATGCGGATGGATTGAAAGAAATATACAAGAACATTTCTACCGTACTCTTCGAGTTTTTCCAGGAGTGCGTAGTCAGTTACGAACCCCGATGCGCTGACGGATTCGAGCACGAAGTGGTATTGAACATCCCCCAGCTTTGCAACGGGAGCGATTCAAAGCATCGCAACTATTTTGCGCCTCTCGATTCCAGCACATTTCGCAACAAGTATCTGACCGTCGGACAAACCACGGCTGCCGGTGGAACGGAGGCATGGGTGCCGATCGAGATGCTTTCGGAGATGTATAACGAAAATCTTTATCCCCTCAGTCTCGATCTGCGCTATGACAAGAACTGGCTGCAGCTCGATCGCGTGGAAACGCCCCCTGGTACGCTGCTTGAGGGAATGCGTATCGACATCGCCGACCTGCAGCAGGGGGGGAAGCTGCGCATTCCGACAGTGCGTGCGATCACCGGACGTGGTACGTTATGCTACGCGGTATTCACAACCGCCACGACCTCGACGGATATCTCCCTCCCGATCGAGGTTGAGCAGGCCGTGCACGAGAAGGGCTGTCTTATCCCGCTCGTTGATGACGGGAGCGTGACGCTCACGGAAAGCGCGCCGGGAGTGACCTGCGCGGTCACGGCTCCTTCCCGTCTGCAATGGGATACCGAATCAGGCAGCTATCTTCCGTCGCCCTTTGAGGTGCGGGTCCGTCTCGAGAATCGGGGGACGAAGGAAGCGCAGGGGGGTACCGTGCGCATTGAGTTCGATCCGAACATCTATGATTTGCTCGAACCACGCGATCTGGAACAGAGTGTAGGCGACATCGAGGTCAATGACGCAGGGGAAGTTGCCTGGATGGTGCACGTGAAAGCGCAGAGCAGTGATACTACTGGTCAACTGTGCTTCCCCACGACCTTCGCGAATCACGCAAATGTTATGTGTTGCAAACAGCAGGACATCATTGCGGCGGCGGCAGTGCTGTCCTGCAGCTACGAACTGCCGGAACTGTCATTCGATGCGAGCACGCGCAAATTTGTGCCCAATCCATTCGATCTCAGCCTGAACGTTGAGAATATCGGTGACGTGCAGAGCGGAACACTTGGCGCGGAATTGAAGCTGCCGGCGGGATTGTATCTCAAGCCAGGGGAAACGCTGCACAAGACACTGTCGCCGGACGTGATTCCACCGTCGGGAAGCGCTTCAGTGACATGGCAGGTGCAGGCGACTTCACTCACCGGGGGTGACCACTTCAACATTCAGAGTACCCTCACGAACGATGGTGTACTCATGCGCAATTGCAGCGAGACGCTTGTGCTTCCATTTATTCCGGAGGATTTCACGACCACGGTGGATGTGCAGGGCAGCCCTGTATGCTGCAGTGGCGACAGTGTGGTGCTGGAAGCTGAGGCCGGCTTCCCGCAGTACCGCTGGAGTACGGGGGAAAGCACACGGCGCATCGTCGTGCGCACATCGGGAAGCTATTCTGTTGCGGTACTGGATGCGCAGGGACGTGTCGGGCATTCGCAGACCGTAGACGTCACAATCCTTCCCGTTCCCCAGAAGCCTGCGATCTTTCGTGAGAACAATACGTTGTCGACCACTGCATCACCTCCGCTGCAGTGGTACCGGAACGGAATTCCGATCCCGGGAGCGAATACCAGCGTCTACGTGATGCAGGATACCGGCACATACACGGTGGAAACCTGGGTGGTAGAAAGCTGCAGATCACGATCCGACGCCTTCGTCGCGTATGCGCTCGGCGCAGCTGATCTGCCTGTGGCCGAGAGCATGCTCGTTGATGTGTTTCCCGATCCTTCGCTGGGACAGTTCACGGTGCGCGTCCGCGGGCAGTTTGAAGGGGTGGTATCGTTTCAGGTGCTCAATCTGCTCGGACAGGAACTGCGATCCCACAGCGTGTATCATCGCGTGGGATCCGTGCGGCAGGTCGTGTTTGATATGACGGATGTCCCCCGGGGGATGTATCTCGTCAGCTGTCAGAGCGCACAGGGACTCGTGCTGAAGAAGGTGCTGCTGCACTAGCGGCATTCGGAAAATAAAAACACCCCCGTCAGACCCATCTGCATAACGGATGGAGACTGACGGGGGTGCTTATGTTCGGGGAAAATCAGTTAAAGCGTGAGGCCGGGCTTACTTGACCAGCGTCATCTTGCGGATCTGCGAGAACGAACCTGCCGTCATGCGGTAGAAATACGTTCCGCTGCCGAGATCGGCTGCGTCGAGCGTCACCTGATAGGTGCCGGGCGTCTGATAACGGTTGATGAGCGTACCGACTTCGTTTCCGAGTGCGTCGTACAGCTTAACGGTCACGTTTTCCGATCGGGTGATGGAGTAGGTGATCGTGGTCGTCGGATTGAAGGGATTCGGGTAATTCTGCTCGAGAGTGTAACCAGCAGGTACCACGTCGAGACGGGAGACGGAAGTCACCTTCGGACCGCCCGCATCGAAATCCCATGCATCGTAGAAGTTCGGGTCAATGGATCCCCACTGCGTGCGGATCGTGACTTCATCCTGCGAATCGTCAATGTTGGCGATGTGGTTATTACCAAACCCGCCTTCGTTGTCGCCGCCGTTGATGCCGAACTTGTATTCCTGGCCGACGAACTGCTTCGAACCCGTGCTGTCGGGTGCGTACATCATCTGGACGGTGTAGATGGAGTCACCTGCGACAGCGTCACCATTCGTTCCGTCATCGACCATCATCTTCGGGAGATCCTCACGCAGGGTGAGTCCCCAGGTCGTCCATCCGCCGGTGGCGGGACCATTCATCCAGACACCGTTGTTGAGGATGAACTCAGTCGTTGTCACGTTTTCCACGCCTTGGATATCGACCAGCGTATCGCCGGCGAGCACCTGGTAGAATGCGGGACGAAGGTCCAGCTCCCAGGTCACGGTGACGGCGCGCGAGAGGACGGAAGTGTTACGGAAGCGCGGCATACGATTGGCGCTGACACGACTGTCTTCCGTATCCATCACATCGACATCGTCAGTTTCCGGCGTGAAGTAGCGGCGCTCCGCAAGGGGATCACTGCTGTCTTCAAAATCGAAGTTGAAGTAGGTCTCACGAATATCCTGTCCGTCTTTCTGCACGTAGTACTGGTAGAAGACGCGGTCGCCCTTCCGCAGCACAAGTGTTTCGGAACCGACATAGGTGTTCGTGAAGCCCTGCTTGGTCAGGATGGTCCGGGTCGGACTCTCGCCGGCCAGGTTGCGAGCGGTACCGCTCCATCCGGCCTGGACGAAGAGGGTGTCACCCGTGCGGAAACCGCGCTCCTGAATGGCCGTACTCATGTCGACCGTGTAGTTGACGTTGATCGTATCGCTGCCGACGAAGGGCACCGGACGCACATCGTCGAACCATACCCACTGCAGTGTGGTGTCGGCCATCCCCACGGGGATGTTGAAGGTGCGGTTGTTACGGCTTTCCCACGTGGCGGGATCTTCGTCCGGATCATCGGAATTGACGATGACGAACTTGTACTCGATGGTCTGGCCATCGGAGACTTCATCCTTCGGGATCAGCACGAGACCGGAGTAGAAATTACCGGCGGTGTACTGACGGCTTCCGCCATTCCCATGCGGTTCCTCCTGATTGAGGAACAGCGTGTGTCCCCAGCTGAGGTTTCCAAGATAGTCGGGGGATGCAGCGCCGCGAACACCGACATACTGCGTGGCCGAGCTGAATCCTTCCCAGCCCTGCATGTTGACGCGCACCCAGACGGCGATACTGTCCTGCTGCGGCGGCCATGGAGTCCAGAACTGTTCCTGGCGCTCGGGCGAGCCGTTGACGAACTGCACAGGCACCATCATGTCGCTGTTGCCCGTGGTGAGGACGCGGTTGCCGTCAGGATCGATGTCGTTTTCCCAACCCTTGTTGGCGTTGTCGCCTTCACCATCCACGGCGTTGGTGAAGAGCTTGTAGTTGACGGTCGTATTCGCGGGGAATTCGACTTTCGCCATCCAGTAGTCTCCACCGGCGTTGGTGAACACAACTGGACTGGTGTTGTCCCAGGTCAGCGGGGCGGTGTCACCACGCATCTGCACGAAGGCCTGGTCCGGCCAGAGGGTGTCAGGCACCGTAGCGGTGTTGACCATGAACGTGACTTCCACGCTCTGCGGCTTGGGCTGACGGAGATCGAAATCCCATGCGTCGTAGAAGTTGGGATCGATGGATCCCCACTGCGTGAGAATGGTCACTTCATCCTGCGAATCGTCAATGTTGGCGATATGGTTGTTGCCGAATCCTCCTTCATTGTCGCCGCCATTGATACCGAACTTGTATTCCTGTCCGATGAACTTCTTCGATCCGGTGCTGTCCGGTGCATACATGATCTGCACGGTGAACACACTGTCTCCGGCGACAGCGTCGCCGTTCGTGCCATCGTCATACATCTTTTTCGGAAGGTCTTCGCGGAGTGTAAGACCCCAGGTCGTCCATCCGCCGGTGGCGGGACCATTCATCCATGCACCGTTGGTGAGAATGCTGGCGGGATCAATGACGCTGTCATTGCCCTGGATATCGACCAGCGTGTCGCCGGCCAGGACCTGGTAAATGGCGGGACGCACATCAAGTTCCCAGGTGACGGTGACAGGCTGCGACAGCACGGAGGTATTGCGGAAACGCGGCATGCGATTGGCGCTGACGCGACTGTCTTCCGTATCCATCACATCGAAGTTGTCTGCATCCGGTGTGAAGAAGCGGCGCTCTGCAAGCGGATCGCTGCTCTCCTCGAATGCAAAATTGAAGTAGGTTTCGCGGATATCCTGACCGTCTTTCTGCACGTAATACTGGTAGAACACGCGATCGCCTTTCTTCAGCACCAGGGTGTCGGAGGCCACGTACGTGTTCGTGAATCCCTGCTTGGTCAGGATGGTGCGAGTCGGACTCTCACCGGCCAGGTTGCGTGCGGTGCCGCTCCATCCTGCCTGGACGAAGAGGGTATCACCCGTACGGAAGCCGCGCTCCTGAATGGCGGTGCTCATATCGACGGTATAGTTTACAACGATGGTGTCGCTTCCCACGAAGGGGACGGGACGTACATCATCAAACCATGACCACATAAGCGTGGTATCGGCTTTACCTACGGGGATGTTGAAGGTTCGGTTGTTGCGGCTTTCCCAGGTAGCAGGATCTTCGTCCGGGTCGTTGGAATTGACGATGACGAATTTGTACTCGATGGTCTGTCCATCCGTCACCTCGTCCTTCGGGATGAGGACCAGTCCGGAATAGAAATTGCCCGCGCTGTACTGGCGGCTGCCGCCGTTTCCATGCGGCTGTTCCTGTGTGAGGAAGTTCGTGTGTCCCCAACTCAGGTTGCCGAGATAGTCGGGGGATGCAGCGCCACGGACGCCGACAAACTGTGTTGCAGCATTGAAGCCTTCCCAGCCCTGCATGTTGACGCGCACCCAGACAGCGATACTGTCCTGCTGCGGCGGCCACGGGGTCCAGAACTGCTCCTGGCGATCGGGCGAACCGTTGACGAATTGCACCGGCACAGTCATATTCGTCGTGCCCGTGGTCAGTACGCGGTTGCCGTCGGGATCGATGTCGTTTTCCCAACCCTTGTTGGCGTTGTCGCCCTCGCTGTCGACCGCATTGGTGAAGAGTTTGTAATTCACGGTAGTGTTCTCAGGGAAGGCGACTGTGGCAGTCCAGTAATCGCCGCCGGCGTTGGTGAACACGACCGGACTCGTATTGTCCCAGGTCAGCGGCGATGTATCGCCGCGCATCTGCACAAAGGCCTCATCCGGCCAGAGCGTATCCGGCACGGTGGCGGTATTGATGACAAACGTCACGTCTACGGTCTGTGCCATGGCACTTCCCGCAAACAGCGTCAGCATCAACACTGCGGCAAAGAATAAGCCTTTTCTCATAGAGGGTACCTCCAAAAACGTTGAAGTGAGATTATAGAGCGAACGCATTAAAGCTGTTGCTTCCAGTAATGGTTATGGATCAGAAATCGATCGACAGCGTGATGGTCTGCACACCGTCAAATACTCCAAATTCCTGATACGTGTAATCGATCGCGGCGGCGGTCGTTCCGAACAGGGGATAATGCAGTCCGACGCCGGCCGTGAGTCCTTCTTCCGCATCCGCAAGGAATAGTGCCTTGTATCCGCCGCGTACGAAGAAAATGTCGCGGTATCCGAATTCTCCACCGAGATTGACATGCTCGTTGTTGTCGTTCGGACGCACCGCATCGGCGGACATCGTGAAGCGAAAGAGGTCGTTGCGCATGAAATCATAGGAAATGCCGGCGCGGAAGAACAGCGGCAATTCCCAGGAATCCGTCTTCAGGTTTGCGACAATCGTTTCGTTGTTCCCCGTGTTTTCCGGATCGAGATCGATGCGCCGGGTGAGATCCTTGCCGTCGAGCTGCAGGTCGCCACCGAAGTTTGAGAGAGATGCGCCGAGACGGAGTCCGTCAAACGGCGTCGTGAAAATCAGTCCGAGATCGAACGCGATCGTCGAGGCACTTTCGTTCCAGATCTGCTGCGTGATGTACTTGAACGATCCGCCGATGGAGAAGCGGTCGGTCAGGTTTCTGGCGTAACTGATGGTGAATGCCAGGTCCTGCGCTGTCCATCGCGCACCGGTACCTTCGGGCTGCACCACCGTACGCACTTCTTCTTCGCCATAGTCGAGCTGCGTCAGGCTGATGCCCACGGTATTGCTGGCGTCGAGTTGCAATGACAGCGCGACCCAGTTCAGGTCGGTGCCGACCAGCCATCCGGTGTGGGAGGCGACCACCTGGGAATGATCCATGCGCGAAAGCGCGCCCGGGTTCCAGTACATGGCAGAGGCGTCATCACTCATGGCGACATAGGCGCCGCCCATAGCCACGGCACGTGGACCGACGCCGATGCCGAGAAACTGTGCCGCAGTCGTGCCGACCTTACTCTGCGCACCGGCGGCGATGGGCAGTGCAGCAACGAGCAATGCGAGCAGAACAGATCGTAGCAGGGTGTTCATAAGCGCTCCATGTCCTGGCTATTTGATGATTGCAATTTTTCCGGATTTCTCACCGACAGGTGATTCCAGTACGTAGAAGTACACACCGTAGGCGATATCCAGGTTTTCTTTCGATTTCAGGTTCCATGTCACCGTTCCGTCGTCAATGGCGCTTTCGTGCCGGAGCGTGATGACATGATCACCACGGGCGGTGAAAATGCTGATCTTCGAGTCACGCGGAACGTGGATGAAGTCGATCTTTCGTTCACCGCGACCGGTGGTTACGCCCGGGGGAAGGGGCGACTCATGAATCGTGGCCGCGACATACGGATTCGGAACCACACCGACTCTGCTCAGCTGATCACCCGCCTGCACCTCGTCGACCTCGGGGAGCGAAGGTGAAAACGTATACACATCTCCATGGCGGAATGGTTTGCTCGTCCGAAGCTCTACCATCTCTCCATCGCCGAAATCGAACACCGTGTCTTCAGGCATACTGGGACGATTTTCAAAGGCCATGATCCATGTGAAAAAGGGATCGCCATTTTGCTTGAGGTCAAAGAAGGCGACCTGATCGGTTTTCGACAGCAGTTCATTACCGTCGGTGTCGACGAAGATGAACGGGATGGTATGATCCTCGGTCACATTGTAGACGGTGAAATTCACTGGTATTGCGGGGGAGCCGTACAGTGCGGCTGAAGTGTCGATGATGTTGTTCGCAAAGCGGATTTCGTAGTCAGACGGATACCGGGCGCCTCGCAGCGTATCTCCCGGACCGAGCAGAATGTCGGTGGTTGCGAAGGTGTAAATCATGCTCTTCGTCGGGTTTGCTGTGCGGAAGCCGGAAAGACTGTCGACCAGATCGATACGCCAGTCATTCTGGAAGTTCAGCTGCAGTCCGTCAAAGATGTCGGAGTCGATGGCTTCGGAGACGTAGGGACTGCCGGCGATGTAGGGACTCCGATACACCGGGTAATAGGTGTAGAGTATTTCATAGTCTCCGGAGAGGCTGCCCGCGCTGGTGGGACGAATGTCGCCGCGCCGGGTGTCGATGTGATACTGCGTCGGAAGCACGGGACCCGCCGCCGTGCGCACCAGCACGTCATCCGCATTGATATATTCATGCGGCAGTTTGACGGGCAGGGTGTCTTCGATGGTAAACGCGAACTGCTGCTGCGTTTTGTTCAGGACGCTGTATGTGGTCGTGATCTGCGCCAGCTCCTGGAAATCTTCCTGGTCGATGATGCCGTCTCCATCGTTGTCCTTTTCGTCAGACATAACATCCTCGAACGTTACCTCGTAACTGTTCGGTTCGAGACGCATCGCATCGAGCACTTCGTAGGCGAGTGCACCGGTTGCGACGGAGGTTGGTGAGGTGAGTTTGACGCCGGAAAGTGGTTCGACATAGCCCGCAACCGGAGCATTGGGCACAACCATCGCCGTGTTGATGTCGAGCTCAGGATCGCCGGTCGCCGTCAGGCGCACGCGCTTCGAGTTTTCGGCGGGGAAGATATCGGTCTGTTCGTTCCCACGGTCATACGCGACAATTGCATAGTAGTAGGTGCGGCCGTTCTGCACCTCGTGATCCGTCCATGAGTGTTCGAGGCCGGTGTTGCTTCCAAGGTTGTATGAGCGTCCCGAGACGGTTTCGAAAAGAGCGGGACTCGGTCGGAAATACCCCTGGATGTTGTTGTCGAGATCGAACTGTGCAACAGGTTTGAAGCCGACGACGATGCCATCGGCGTCAGTCACGGTTGCAGCGTCAATGAAGTTCGGATCCGTCGCCTTGTAAATCTTGTAGCCTTCGAAATCATATTCCTTGAGGACAGGGTCGAAGGAGCGTTCGGCGGCACGGTCCCAGTAAAGTGTCACTTCACCGTCGCCTGCCACGGCACGCAGTGTTGGCTTGTCGGGAGCGACAGGGAAGCGGTAGTTGCTGTTATAGATTTTCTGTACGGTTTCACGGTGCTTGAGGAGGTCGACGAGATCCGTCGAAAAACCACCCTGTCCGCCACCGTACACGAGGGCGAGTGAAAAACGCTCGGTGCCGCCCGCGAGAAGCGGGAAGTACCCTGATCCATAAATGAAGTCGCCGTCCTCGCCCCGCTGGGGACGATTGTTGACAATGGAGGTCGGGACATCGAAGAATCCCGGTGCCATGCGGTCCCAGAGATCGTTGTCGTCAGCAAGCGTGACATCGCTGGCCGGTGTGAAATACTGGAAGGAGGTGAGTCCTACCTGGTCCGATTCATCGACGTCGGTCTTGTCAATATTCGGTTCACCGGGGAGCCCGGTATCGAAACCACCGAAATCATAGCCGGAGGTTGGCGTACCGTCACCTTCGCCGTAGTCATTGGTTTCGTCGACGCCATCGCGTCCGACATCGTCGAAATCGATATTCCAGTCGCCGTCGTTGTCAACCAGATCGTCTCGACGCTCATCAACCATATTGTCGCTGGTGCCGGAGCCGGTGATATAGTCGACATGACGTACGGGACGCAGCACATCGATGAGCGTGTTGCCCTGCGTGTCGCGCTTCAACTGGCGGTAATGCAGAAAGTAGTTCTCGTCGATAATGCCGTCGAGATCGTTGTCGACGCCGTCGTACGCGTTGGGATTGACGATGCTGTTGCCCTGGGCGTCCGTGATGACATTGCCTTCCATGAGTACCGTGCTGCCGGGGACAACCTCGATTTCGAGTCCACGCGTATTCACCGTCATAGGGGCGGATCCGAGCTGTACGGTGCTGCGTTCGTAGTTGTCGTCGATAAGTACGAGTGTCATTCCCGTCGAGGCCACGGTTGAATCGAAGCTGTCAGCCTGGAAGTAGGGGGCGGCCGAAGCGAAATCGGCGTCATTGTCGTTGTCGATACCGTCGAAGGGGTTGCCCGGGCTTTCGAGGAACGCATAGCCCACGATCCCGACAGGACCGACCCAGCTCGGGTTGCGGCTGTTATTGTCAGGATAGTCGCCGGTATACGTGAGATCCTTCTCTACATCGAAGAAGGAGAAATCGTCATCATATTCACCGGGCGAATCATCTCCGCCGGTGACACCGATGTACGTGCCAACGAGCATTCCGAACACCGCACGATTATAATTCGTCGTCCCCGTGTTCGTGATTTCATAAAGCCAGAAAATGTTGTCCTGCGCCAGGAACTGCGCCCACTGCAGTCCTCGCACGCGCATTTCCAGTGCCAGTCCGTTTCGCGACGGCTTGCGGGAATCCGGCTTGAACGCCACGCCCAGTGTGTTGTTGGCCGCGAAATTGTAGCGCTCGTCCACGTTGTCGTCCATGACGAAATACGTTTCCTCGTCACTACTGGACGTCTTTCCGAAGAAGCCGTTCCAGCTTCCGCGCCAGCCGGGATCCGTCGCATCGTTGAGGCGGTCGGGCCAGAACGAAGGCCAGGTTTCCGGATCGGTCAGGAGGGCGACACCGTCCTGGCTCGCATTGAAATATCCGGAGACCGGCTCCCAGGTCCAGGGTATGCCGGAAGGTGATTCGTCACGGCGGGATGTCGGGCGATCCATCGGAGCAGTCACGACAGAGTGAAAGGTCGTGCCATTCCACTGCACTTCAGCACCGACGAAAGGACTGACGTCTCCGAGATACCCGTCGTTGTCGTAAATCCATGCTCCACGCGGACCACCGGTGGCCGGCTGTCCGATGACGCCCCAGTTTCCGAACACGGTTTTCACCCTGTTGCCGGCCATGACGTTGGAACGGCGGTATTCCCGGCCGCTCTGGGCGGACAGCTCAGCTGCGAGCAGCAGGAGAGCGCAGGCGATGATGTACCATTGTCGTTTCATAGACATCCGTATGATTTGATCGATAATCTCATGATCAGAATTCCACGCTCACACCGATTTCGACGCGGCGGGGCTCGGAGTAGTTGGTCGGAATGGTGAAGTATTCTTCAATCGTGTTCACGTATTCCGGTGTGTTCTGCGCCTTGATGCGTTCAAGATCCGTCGTGTATCCCGCTCGGCCGGTGTCGTCGAAGACGCCGACTTCATTCTCGGTATCAAAGAGATTGAATACGCGCAGGAAGAAAATGAAATCGAGTGTGCCGAACGTGAGGGTCTTGTACAACCGCATGTCGGCATTGACGGTATTGGGCTTGAACTGGCTGTTCGTGATCAGCGAGGTAATATCCTCGGTACGACGTGGCGTATAGGGCATGCCGCTGCCGTACTGGAAAATGAAACTTCCGCCGTAGGAGGAGGCGCTGTACGATACCGAAGCATTGACGGTGTGACGCTGGTCCCAGCTGAGCGGGGTGAGCTGCACTTCAGGAAGATCTCCGCGAGCGGCTGCCTGCTGCGCTGCGTAGGGATCGGAAGCGGTGCCGCGCGCGATCTGGAACGTGTAATCCAGTGTGGCTGCGAGTCCGTCTGCAAATCGCTTGTTGAATGACAGCACCACACCGCGCGTGTAGGCGAAATCCGAATTCACCACTTTCGAGTACGTCGCAGACCCGCCGAAGATCGTGATCTGTTCCGCGCGTGTTCCGGCCAGGTTACGTGTATCTCGGATGTATGCCGTCGCATCGATGGAAATGTCTTCGGTCAGCTGCTGCTGCAGTCCGATTTCCGCATTGATGGTCTGTTCGGGTTCCAGGTCGGCGTTTCCGATCGTACCCTGATTCCCGGTTCCCGATCCGAGTTTGAAGTAGGGGTTCGTGTAAAGCAGCTCAAAACGGGGAATCTGGAAAAAATGTCCATAGCTGAAATGCAGCACGCCGCGATCGGAGATCGGGAATGCCGCGCCGAAGCGCGGACTCACCTGGTACTTGACCTCAGTGTCGCGATACCAGTAGCTCTCACGCTCGGCGATGGTCACGTCGGGTTCACCTGCGTCCTGAATGCCGTTTCCATTGGTGTCGTGAAAACGGTTCTCGGGACGAATGGGATTATAAATGCTCGGGTCTGTCGGATCCGCGAGCACCTGTCCCGCAGGATCGAACATGTCGAAGCGCATACCGAGATTGATGATCAGGTCATCGAACTCCATCTTGTCCTGCACGTATGCCGCAAACTCCATAGGCTTGCGTGTGTATTCGTCATGGTAAATCGTACTGACATCCAGAATCCGCGTGGCGATATGGGGATCGTCCGTCGCCGGATCGAAATCCGATTGAATTTCCACAGGACGCAGGGTGATGTTGTTGAAGAACAGCTCATGGCTGCTCAGCTGCAGTCCCGCCTTGACCAGATGCTGCTGCGTGATCTGACTGGTGATATCGAATTTCCCGACCACCGTGTTCGTGTTGCGCTCGAAATGCTGCATGTCCACACCCCCTGTCGCGAAGCTGTACGGCGTGATGGCGGTCAGCAGGTTGGGGTGGACGTAGCCGGGGTCAGTGGTGGATTCATAGACATAGCGCTGAAAATTCTTGTCGAAGACGGAGACACCAAGGGTATAAAAGGTGTTGTCCGACAGCAGATGTGTCAGCTGTGCGAGATGGGTCTGTCCGAGACGATAATTCGTGGGATTTGCATCGGGATTGTATTTGTAGAACTGATTGTAATCCTGATAGCTGACATCATCGTGGATATACTGATACCACATCTTGATGTTTTTCGTGATGCGCACGCTCAGCTTGGCCTGTCCGTACAGCTTGTCACTGCTGTTCATGGGCACGATGCTGCCATCACCGAGTCCCTGATCAGGATCGCGGCTCTCGATGAAATTCCCGGCGCTGTCGATGTATGCGACATTGCTTGGATTAAAACGGCGCTCGCCATTCAGCCAGCCGCCGAAGGCATTTTTCCTTCCGTTGACGGTGAAGAAGACGTAATCCTTGATGACGGGACCCGAGAGGGAGAGGTCGAAGTTGCTGATCGCGAACGGTTCGACTTCATCAATCCCCAGGAATATGTCGGATGCATTGCTGACGTAATCGCCGAAGTAGGTACCGAAGCTTCCGCTGAAGTCATTGTTGCCGTCTTTGGTGGCAATATTGACGATGCCGGAAAGTGCCTGGCCGTACTCGGCGTTGAACGCACCGCTGACGAGCTGCAGTTCCTGCACTTGATTCTTGTTGACTTCCACGACCGTTCCGCCGTCGTACACATCGGTGACCGGCACGCCGTCGATCCAGTACGCGACTTCGCCCTGGCGGCCGCCGCGCACATGTCCGTCGATGTACCCCGCCTGCAGGTTGAGCACTTCGCTGACTTCGGTGACGGGGAGCGCCTGGATTTCATCGTCGCCGACAACGGCAGTAGACGCAGTGAGGTCCTTGCGCACCAGGGGACGAGAGGCTGTGATGACAACCTCGTCTTTCATCTCGAGGACGGATTCACCGAGCTCGACGTTGATGCGTGTGGTGAGATCGATGTTGACCCTGACTTCACGCACGGTCACCGGTGCATAGCCGATCGCCGTGGCTTTCAGTTCATAGGTCCCCGGGGGAATATTGAGGATGGAGTATTCACCATCCAAATTCGTCGCGGCGCCGAGTGTGGTGCCGACGAGAATGACATTGACCCCGGGTATTCCTTCCCCGGTCTCGGCGTCTACGATTTTGCCTGCGACCTTTCCGGTCGAGCCAGCCAGGACGACGGAGGGGAGGAACAACAGGATGAGAAGGGCATACCAACGTTTCATTGTCACCGCTCATTGGTTGCGAGAGTGTTACAGGGTACCGAAGCGCGAAGGGGGCGGTCCGGCTGTCTGGCGGATCATCAGTTCCGGCGTAAAGCGACGGTGCAGCGGCTCGAGACTGTTGTCGTCCATTCGTGCGAACAACCTGTCTGTCGCCAGCACGCCGAGTTTCCGGATGGGCTGGTGCATGGTCGTCAGTCCATAATAGTGCGCCAGCTCGATGTCGTCGAAGCTGACGATGGACATGTTTTCGGGGCAGGAAGCACCGGTCTCCTTGATGGCGTGCATGGCGCCGAAGGCCTGGATGTCGCTGGTCACGAATACTGCGGTGGGACGCTCATCTTCGGGCATGCCAAGAATGCGTTTCATGACTTCATAGCCCGCATCCTTGCTGAAACCATCGTTTTTGGATTCCATTACCGGGTGGTGAATACCCATGTTTTTCACGTGTGGATAGGCGGAGAGTGCCTTGAGATACCCCGTCGAACGCTCACGAGCGGGGGTCGTGTCTTCAATACCCGTGATCATGGCGATACGTTTGTGTCCCAGCGAGATCAGATACTCGGTGGCGGCACGTGCGCCTTCGACATTCTCCACGAAAAACGAGTCGAAGTTTTCGTTGAATCTGTCGAGCAGAATGATCGGGAAATTGTTTTTTAGGTATTTCTGTGTGTAGTCGGGGGGGAGGTCGATGGAGGCAATCAGCATGCCGTCTGAATGTCCCGCACGAAGCGAGCGCTGCAGGTACACCTCGATCTGCTTTGGATGATTGACGCCGTAAAGCAGCAGATCATAATCCCGCTCGAAGAGTGCATCCTGGATACCGCCCAGCAGCTCAACGAAAAAGTAATTCGTGATGTAAGGCATGATGGCGGTAATCGTTCGGCTCTTTCGCCGGGCAAGGCGCTGCGCTGAGGCATTTGGCCGGTAATCAAGTCGCTGGGCGACTTCGATGACATGCTGTCTCGTGGTATCGGAAACCGACGGGTGATTGTTCAGCACCCTGGAAACGGTTCCAACGCCGACGTTGGCCTCTTTGGCGATATCATATATGGTTACGCCCAAACTTTCCTCCGTAAGGGTGCCATGGTTGCTATAAGAATTGGAAGCACTTCCATTATAAGGGATGGATTTTATTTTGTCAAGTGTTCCAGGCGACGGAACATGGTGAAATCATGACTGTTACGAGGAATGCGGTGTGTAGGAAACAGAGAAGCGGGTTTCATGGAAGGGGTTAGAGGAAACGCTTCAAGAAAATTTCTAGGAGAATTCACATGGAAAAAAAAATAAAAAAAAACATCCCCTCACGCGAGAGCGGAGGGGATGTGCGAAAATCTCAGCAGTTGGACGAGGAAAGGAGAATTATTCCACTTCCGAGATTTTTTCCATGAACTGCGCGCGGAGATAGTGGGCCGCTTTGTCCGCCTGGTGGAAACTGAGTTTTCCACGGAAATCGGCCACGGATTCAAATCCGTGCTCGGACATCCATCGTTCGATACCTTCATTGAGCGACGCGACATGTTCGATGCCTCTGTCATAGAGCACGGAGGCCACCTGCACGGCAGGAGCTCCGGCAAGGAGCAGTTTGATCACATCTTCCGCGGTTTTAATACCCGTCGTCGCGCAGATGTCGTACGGGAGGTAGTGTGACATCAATGCCGTCCATCGCAGTGGGAGATGCATGTCCGCCTCCGAACTGAACGCAAACGTCGTTTTCAGCGAAAGCGCATTGATATCGATATCCGGTTGTGTGAAGCGGTTGAAAAGGACGAGTCCATCAAGTCCACGGCGACCGAATTCCACAGCGACATTGGGCAGGGCGGAGAAGTAGGGACCGATTTTCAGGCTGACGGGAATTCCGACTTTCTGTTTGACCGTGCTGAGAATCTCATAGTACAGCTCCTCCATCTTGCGTCCGTCGAAGGTGAGATCGGTTGCGGTGGTGAACACATTGAGTTCGAGCGCATCGGCGCCTGCACCTTCCGCCTGACGTGCGAAATCTGGCCACCACTTCGAGGAAACGCAGTTGATGCTCGCGATCACAGGCAGTGTGGTTTCCGCCTTGGCTTCACGGATGAGGTCGGTGTAATCGGACGCCCCGTAAAGCAGTTCGAGATGCGCGAAATAGTAATCGTATGCTTCGGTATGATCGACCGTGCCTTCCTTGAGGCCGAAATCCTTCTCTGCGAGCACCTCCTCAAACAACGATTTCAGGACGACCGCTCCCGCGCCTGCCTTCTCGGCTTCTTTTATACGTTCGATGTTTTTCGTAAGTCCGCTGCTGGCCACTATGATGGGATTGCGAAGCTGCAGTCCCATATACGTCGTGGAAATATTCGGCATGTGTGTTCTCCGTCAGACGATGGTGTGGTATTTCTCCAGGATGAAAAGCTCCCGTAGAGGAATATCACAAATCCCCATCAGTGCCGCAAGTCCGTCTCAGTGCCGCACGTCTGTCTCAGTGCCGCACATCCGTCTCAGTGCCGCACTGCGTGTCGCACCGCATTCCATGACGGGGAGCACCTGCGGCCGCATGCGTTGCTTATTGCGCAGGGCTTTTATAGTTTGCGCACGTGCCTGATCCGGCCCGCGTGAAGAACTGAGCCAGCACGCCGGAATGGCACGCCGCTGCCGTCGTTGTCTGTCCTTTGCGCTGCGACGGTTTTCCACATTGAAAAACAGACCTTCTTTTCGCTCATGAAAGCCCTATTGCCGCTTAGTCTGCTGACAGCCGTTTTCCTTTTCGGCTGCTCCTCCGTGGATCTCAACACCGTCGTCGACACGCAGTTTCTGCTCGCCAATCGTTCACTCCCGCTGCAGAATATCCTTGTGGTCTACGACTCGCATGACCTGGCGAAGAAGGATGCCTTCGAGGAGGCATTCGCGTCGTATCTTCGGGATAACACGGCATGCATTGTGTACCGTGACATCGACCTGTATTCCCCGCTGAAAAACATGAGTGAGAAGGAAAAGCTCTGGGCGCTGAAAGATGAGAACATCGATGGGGTTCTCTACATGTTCGGGGGCAACAGTGACCGTTCACTGCGGGAATGGCTGTATCCCGAAGCGCCGGATATTCAGCGCGATACTCCGGCCTGGCGCTCGGGGGCGATCAAGCTTTTCCTCCCGAAAACAGCCCAGGTGATCTGGGTCGGGAGCATCAGTGATTACGGTTCCATCGTCTACGACGATCTCAACAGCCGCAGCTTTTTCTCGGCCGTATCGACGGACCTGCTGCGAAGGGGAATCATTGCTGCACGGGAAGAGGCGAATCCGGGACTGCGCGGTTTCAACCGGTAAGCTTCATCGGGGGCGTTGTGGTATTTTCTTTGGCAGAGCGGGATCGCAGTCCGGCAGGGACTGGACGTAAACGGGATTAATTCGTATTATTACGTGTACCCCTTACAGCGATAGGACTGCCGTGCGCCGCCCTAGCTTTTCGTTTCCGTACCTGCTATGCTGTATCCGCCTCGTGGGCTGTATCCGCCTTTTGGGCTGTATCCTCCTCGCTGGTGGAGCGTCGCTCCAATCCCTCCAGGCCCAGTCTCTGACCGTGTTCAATATCGATCATGGAAGCTACCCGCTTATGCATGCGCAGTTTTATGCGTTTGACGCACAGGGCGATATGCTGCAGGGACTCCAGCCCGGAGACTTCTTCCTGACAGAAAACGGAGAGCAGTGTGTGGTGCTGGATGTCGAATGCCCGACGCCTGCTCCGCCGAAGGCGCTTTCGGCTGTGCTTACTGTTGACGTGTCGGGGTCGATGGACGGGGGGCGTCTCGGACTCGCACGCAGTGCGGCGCATGCATGGATCGATGCGTTCCCACCCGGAGAATCTGAATGTGCGGTGACGTCCTTCAACACCCTCAATGTGCTGCAACAGGATTTTACCAATGACAGAAAGCTGCTCCGCGCGGCGGTCGACCGTCTCACTGCGGGAGGCGGAACCAGCTTTGATGCGGCGCTGATCGATCCGTTCGCGGGTGCACTGCGCATCGTCAGCAGGGGGAAACACAAGAAAGTGGTTGTGCTGCTCACCGACGGCCGTGCACGTGGTACGGAGTCGGCAATCATCGATGCCATGCGTCTGGTGGATGCGCAGGTGTTCTGTGTCACGCTCGGCGAGGAGACGCCGCCACTTCTGCAGCGCCTCTGCGATGAGAGCGGGGGAATGGCGTTCCCGCGTGTCATGACGCAGGAGGAGATCGTGAACATTTACCGCAGTATCCTTCACATCTCGCGGGAGCATCAGCCCTGCCGCATCACCTGGGAAAGCGGGGGATGCTCGTACGCACGGGATGTCGTGGTGCGTCTGCCGGCGCATGGCAGCATGGCACGCTCGGGCTACAGCCTGACCAGGGAAGATATGCCTGCGCTCGATTTTTATCCTTCCGCTGTTATCGCATTCGAGGGTGTGCCGCCGGGTGAAAAACGGGAGGCGACGATTTTGATCTCGGCGGTGGGACGAGATGTGGACATCCGCAGCATCACCCCTGATGACGCGCGATTTCGCATCCTCGACTATGGAGGGATCGATCCCCCATTCACACTCGGTGCCTGGCGGAAACGCGAAATACGCGTGCAGTATGAAGCGCTGGATTCCAATTATGCCAGTTGCCGCTTTGCGATTGAATCATCCGCCTGCCAGAAGGCATTTTTCGCCACCGCTGGATACCCGGGAAAGGGAGAAGACGAGCGCGTCATCACCCTCGTGCATCCGAACGGGGGAGAGGAGTTCGTGGCCGGGAGCGATACGGTTATTACGTGGACAGACGCCACCCCGGAGGATGAGGTCCGGCTGGATTTCAGTGCGGATGCGGGTGTCAACTGGTCGGTTATTGCGGAGCGGACGAAGGGACTGGCGTACACGTGGCGCGTGCCGCTGGTGGAGAGCGATCATTGCCTCGTTCGCGTGACTTTGCTCGCGTCTCTCCCCGCGCCGCAGGACATGGTGCTGATTCCTCCCGGCGGTTTTCTCATGGGAGATGGGAATGGAAACGGGAGTCCCGTCGAGCGTCCCGTACATGAAGTGACGCTCACGGAATCGTTCTACATGTCGACCCATGAAATCACACAGCGTGCATGGATAGAAGTCATGGGTTATAATCCATCGTCGCATCAGCGAGACATGTTCCCGGTATCCAACATCAGCTGGCTCGAAGCACTTGCGTACTGCAACAAACGCTCGGAGGCGGAGGGATTGCAGCCCTGCTATACCATTACAGGCGACAGTGCGGAATGCGATTTCGATGCTTCGGGGTACCGGCTCCCGACAGAGGCAGAATGGGAATACGCCTGCCGCGCCGGTTCGGGTGACGATTTCACCAATGGTCCGATGCGTGAACCTTACTGTGCCGGACCCGATGCCAACCTGACGCGCATCGGCTGGTACTGCGGGAACGTGTACTCAGGCAGCGTTCAGGAGGTTGCCACCCTGGCTCCGAACGCGTTCGGCCTGTACGATCTGCATGGTAACGTTCCTGAATGGTGCTGGGACTATTACCACGTCTATGAAGAGGGACAACAGATCGATCCCCATGGACCGGCTGTCGCCTCACCCGCCCAGTTTCGCGTGTACCGCGGCGGGGGCTTCAACCGCTTCGCTACAGAATGCCGCAGCGCCGCCCGCAACGGGACGCATGTACGCACGACATCCGGAATCGGCTTCCGCGTGGTCAGGAGATTCAGATGATGCGCCGCACACTCGCATATTCCGTCCTTTTACTGCTGGTGACTGGCTGGTCATTTCCAGAACTCGTCAGTCAGGTGCATGATCAATCTGATGCAGTGTTTTCCATTGTCATGCCATCGTCCGAGGCGCGGGATGTGGACATGGGGATAGTCTTCGCGGGATCAGAAAAGGATTCCCTGTTACGACGTTTCGTGGAAAACACGGGAAGGACGGCAATTCGCATCGACACGATCATCATTGAGGGAGGGCAGGCCGGGTCGTTCTCTGTCACGGGGGGCATTCCTCCGGTGCGTGTGGGCGAGGGAGAGGGACACGATGTGGTATTCGCATTTCATCCTGCCGTGGAGGGCGATTTTTCAGCAGACATCGTGCTGTACACACAGGTTGATACGCAGCGGTACAGGATTCATGGACGTGCGGTGGCACAGCGCGTTACCGTGGTAACGGGTCCGGTAGACTTCGGTGCCATTCCTGTCGGCGCAGTGCGCGACAGTCTTGTGGATGTGGTTCTGCGCAACCTGAGTCCGCTGCCGGTCGAACTGCAGCACATCGTGCAGGCGGGACCGGACAGCGCACAGTTTGTGATGCTCGATGGTGCAGAACCTTTCATGCTTCCTCCGTGGTCCACGCATGCAATGACACTTCGTTTCGCTCCGAAACGGGCGGGACGCACCAGCGGAAGCGTGCATTTTCATGCCGCGGGGCTCCCCTTGCCCGTGACCATGCAGTTATTCGGAGAAGGAATAGGGGTACAGGCCGCCGCCGTGCTGGCGACGGACACTGTCCGCGCTGCCGCAGGAACGATGATCACGCTTCCCATTCGGCTTCGTGATATGCAGGATTTCCAGCTTTCCGGCGCGACATCCGTATTCACACAGCTGCGTTACCGTGCCTCACTCCTCGTGCCCGTGGGCGCCACGCCCGAAGGACAGCTTATCGGGAAGGATCGCGTCATTCCACTCGATGACCTGCCCACGCTGCCCTTGCGCGACGATATCATCGCCGAATTCACTTTCCTCGTCGTCCTGGGCGATACAACCGGGACGACACTCCAGCTTGAACACAGCGCCGCAAAGGGCGGGGATGTCGCACTTTCGGAGGAAAACGGTCTTCTGCTGCTGACGGATCTCTGCGAAGAGGGTGGGACCCGTCTCTTCGACGGGGATGCGCGCGTCGCACTGCAGCCGAACAGTCCGAATCCTTTCAACGGAGTAACAGCCATTCGTTTCCAGGTAATCGAACGTGCACACGCGCTGCTGAGTGTACGCGACGTGAGTGGACGCGTCGTCGAGACACTTTTCGACGCCGAAGCAGAGCCGGGACAGTACGTGGTGACCTTCGATGCCGCGGCGCTCTCCAGCGGCAGCTATATCATAGAGCTGCGCAGCGGTGTGACACTGCAGCGACAGGTCATGACAGTACTGAAGTGATGCAGCGGTATTGTTGCGAGGATTTCGTTTTGCATTGAATGTCTGGTATGCAGAGAATATGTATTTTCTTTGCAGTCGTTCATCCCCATTGTTGTACGGAGCAGCAGTAATGAACCCGATTGGGACCGCATGTTTTCGCAGGGCGGACCGCACGATCCTGTGCGTCGTTCTGTCGTTGCTGTTGTGTTCGTCCCTCTCCGCGCAGTCGCTGAAGGAATGGACGGTGAATGCGGATTTCGACGAAGGACTGCTCATTAACGTCAATCACGATGTCGTCGCGGATCAGCTGCAGCTGAACCATGAGAGCGCCCTGCTGCCGTACGTGAACGTTGCTGCCTCTGATCGCGGCACGGTGATCCGCATTGATGCGAATACGGGGAAAATTCTCGGGGAGTATCGAACAACGCCGCAGGGGGCGCTGCACAATCCTTCGCGTACAACCGTCGACAGGGCCGGTAATGTCTGGGCCGCGAACAGGGATCAGCCGGTTCCGGCAGGAACGGGCATGGGGTCGGTGGTGAAAATCGGTGTGGTGCTCGGCGGGACCCGCTGTGACCGGAACGGGCTTCCTGTCGCAAGTGGAGAGTATCTCAAGCCGCCGTTTCTCTACTGCTCGGCGGTGGACAGGGACGGGGATGGGCTGATCCGGACATCCCGCGGACTCGGGGATATTAAATCCTGGGATGGTGACGGCGTTGAGGATGCCGAGGATGAGTGCATCCTGCTCTATGAGAAAATTCCTGCACGCAACTGCCGGCATATTTCCATCGATGCCGACAACAACGTCTGGGTGGGCGGCTATTCCATGCAGAACATCACCCTGTCGACGATGATGAAGCTCGACGGACACACCGGTGATGTTCTCATGCTGAAGGAGCAGCTGAAATGTGGGGGATACGGGGGACTGGTAAGTGCGAACGGTACGATCTTTTCTTCCTCGCTCAATGGCGGGAGCGGTCCCATGCTGATGATGTCATCGTCCGGCGATACCACCTGCATCGATGCCGTGGAATCCTACGGCATCGCGGAAGCGCCGGATGGAAGTATCTGGGCGTCGTCTTATGAGAAGGCTCTGCTTTTCAAACTCGATCCCACGGGAGCCATACTCCCGGGATATCCGATAGCACTCAACGGCACACTCGTTCGCGGTGTTGCTGTGACACCGGACGACAGTCACGTCTGGATAGCATGTACGGGCACGAACACCGTTGAGCGGCGTGATGCGGATGGAGCGCTGATCAAGGAATTTGATCTGGCATCGAATGGAACACCGGGGGAGTTTCCGACAGGTGTCGCGGTGGATTACAACGGGAAAGTGTGGATCACATGCGCGAACACGAACAACGTGTTTCGCATCGATCCCGCGGGTGATGCAGGGAAGGGACTGATAGACATGGTGGTCGATCTCGGGTTCGGAGCGCGTCCCTACAACTACAGTGACATGACCGGTGCGGCGTATGGAGAGTACTATGCGCTGTACGGTACGTGGTCGGTGCTGCATGATGGGGGGGCGGACGGGCTGCTCTGGCAGCGCGTCAGGTGGAATGCAAGTGAGCCGTCAGATTCCAGAATTCTCGTGAAAGCACGGGCTTCAGACAGCCGTGAAGATCTCCTGGATGAGGAATACCGTTATCTCGAGAACGGCACACTGAACTGTGACAGCGCATTGAGCGGGCGGTACATACAGATGATCGTCGAGTTCTTTCGAGGCAGCTCCACCACGAACAATCCGGTCTTGTATGACATCGAACTTGCCGGTACCCCGCGACCCATCGTGGAGACTGTTTCCAATGTCATCTGCAAAGGCGATTCCGTCCGCATACAGGCCGACCCGCGATTCACACAGATACGGTGGAACGACGGGAAAGGCGGCACGGTGCGATTCATCACGGAAGGGGGAACGTACTGGTATGAAGCGCGCACGTCACTCGGCTGCTACATCCTCTCCGATTCGATGCAGATCGATTTGCATGAACGGCCGACACCGCATGTTGAAGCAAGTGCGCTCATCAAATGTACAGGAGAACCGGTCGAGCTTCGCGTCAGCGAAGCTTACGAGCACTATCGCTGGGAGCCGGCATTGCCGCATGACACTCTGCGCACGCTTCTGGTTACCGTACCCGGCACATATCGTGTCGAGGTCATCGATTCGAACGGCTGCAGCGGACTGTCTCCGGCTATCGGCATCAGTGATTATCCGGCGTCGGTGCTGAAACTCGAAGCGCTCGGTGATACGGTTATCTGTTCCTCTGAAGACGATGTTACGCTGCGTGCAACGCCGGGATATGCGCAGTATTTCTGGAGTACCGGTGACAGCAGCAAGGGCAACCTGCTTTCGGTGACCGATTCAGGACGATACACCGTCGTTGCATACGACGCCAACGGTTGCCGTGTCGTATCGAATGCCATTACCGTGCGTCGCAGTCCCACACCTTTCCTGGAACTGATACTCGATGGTCCCGCCGAACACTGTGAAGGTGAGGAGGTCATGCTGCACGCCACACCGGGATTCGTGAATTACCGCTGGAGCACGGGGGCCAACGGAGAGATTCCTTCCATACCCGGAGGTGACAGTGGTGACTACTGGGTCGTCGCAACGGATTCCAACGGCTGCCGCATTACATCCGACACGATACGGCTGACTGTGCATGCCGGTCCCGACATTAAACTCCGGGCGGTCGGTGACAGCGTGCTCTGTGGAGAGGGCATCCTTCGTCTCGAAGCAACACCCGGGTACACGGAATACGAGTGGAACACCGGTCAGCTCAGCCCCGACCCCTGGCTTGATGTGACCCTGCCGGGGCTCTACCAGGTTTCCGTGCGTGATAGCATGGGATGCGTGGGAAAATCGAACCCAGTGAACATTGTTATTCATGAAAAACCAAGCGTGGACATCTGGCTCGATGGCGGACTCGTACTCTGCAGAGGGTCCGTCAGCATGCTCAATGCAACACCTGGTTTCGACATCTACCGCTGGAGCACAGGGCTTGAGGGGCCGATGTCGAACATCGCCATTACCGACAGCGGGCGCTTCTGGGTAGAGGTCGAAAATGAAATCGGCTGCCGTGCCATGTCCGACACCGTCGTGGTTCGCATCGGCGATGAACTCGCCCCGCAGATTCGTCCCCCCAGCGATACCCTATGTCCCGGAGGGAGCGTTTCTCTTGACGCCGGAGGTGGGTATGCGCGGTATGAATGGAGTACAGGTGATACCACACGCATCATCGAGGTAACGAAACCCGGTATTTATCATATCACTGTGTACTCGGACAATGGATGCAGTGGCGATACAACCGTTCCGATTTACGCGGAGCTCCCCGTTCTCATCAGCGGATCGACGGATACACTCTGCCGCGGCGATGCTCGCGAGCTCGACGCGGGAGCGGGATATGCCTCCTATTCCTGGAGCACGGGGGAGCAGACGCGCCGCATTACGGTGACGGATTCGGGCAGCTATGTCGCAACGGTCACGACTTCGCGCGGCTGCGTGCTGCATGACACCATTCGGGTGTACACGTATCCCCTGAGGCCACTGGTATTTGACGGACCCCGCTCCGTCTGCCCCGGAGAAGAAGTGCGATACCATGTCGGTGGCGACTCCCTTTCCTCCGTCGACTGGATACTCCCGGCCGGTGGTGAAATCCTCCAGGGCGCTGGTACCGCGGATGTACTCGTGCGATGGAATGAAGTCGGTACTCACGAACTCACTGCACAGACAAGGTTATTCCCGTCTGGCTGTCCCCACGACAGCAGTATCCAGGTACTGGTGGAAACCGTGATCGCTCCGTCGATTGCAGGGGAAACGCAGCTCTGCAGCGGAGAGAATACGTGGCTTTCCGTGGGACCGCATCAAAGCGGCAGCCTGTGGATACTGCCGGATGGGAGACGGGTTTCCGGGACCGACAGCATCGAAACGGGACAGTTGGGATTGCACCGCTTCGTGGCAACGAATACCAGCGGCTGTGCGGATACGTCCTCCATCATCGTCACACCACTCGCGGCGCCGGACGCGTTCATCATCGGTGAGACGGCGTTCTGCGAAGGGGAAAGCACCAGCCTGACGGCGGCAGGGACGTATGCCTCGCATCGATGGATTACCGCCGACGGCAGCAGTACAGATGACACGCTGCGCCGCAACAGGGCAGGGAGCGTCGTGCTGGAAACCAGGGGTGCAAACGGATGCACCGCACGCGACTCCGTGATGCTGACCATATATCCTGCTCCGCTTCCCGTGATCACTGGCGACACGCTGCTGGTGTATGGCGGCACTACTGAGCTGTGCCTTGACAGGAATTGGCAGCAGATTCGGTGGACATTGCCTGATGGCAGTGGCATCGCGGACAAACAATGCATCACAGTGGCGGACACCGGGGTGTACCAAGCGCTCGTTTTCGATTCACTCGGCTGTCCGGGTACCGTCACACATCTGTTGCGCATGGAACCGGCGGAAGCCCGCGCTGTGGTCGGACTCCCCACGCTGCGTGCCGAGCCGGGAGAGCGAATCATGATCAGCATCGATCTGCTCGAGGCGCAGCAACTCGCCGGACTCCCTCTCACCGGCTGGTCGGCCGAGCTGGAGATTGACGGACGCGTTCTGATTCCCTGGGGAGCAACGGCCGAAGGCCGGATGGAAGGCGATATGCGTATCGTTCCGGTCTCAGGTCCCGCGGCAGGCTCCCCGCAGCGTCTGCTCACACTTGAATTTCTCGTTCTCCTCGGTCCGGTCGACAGTACGTCCCTCTCACTGCACGCGTATACCTGGGAAGGCGCACCGGTGCGGACGGATCTGATCGACGGAGCGGTGCTTGTGGAAATCTGTACCGAGGGCGGAGATCGTCTGTTCGATGCAAGCGGTACGATTCGTCTCGAAGCCAATCGACCGAACCCATTCAATTCCAGCACCGTCATCACGTTCGAAATCATCGAGGCCGGGAATACTGAAGTCGTCGTCATGGATGATGTGGGACGTGTGGTGCGTACGCTGCAGCAGGGCAGCCTGCAGCCAGGTGTGTATTCGTTACTTTTCGATGCGCATGGCCTTTCGAGTGGACTCTACTACTGCGTTCTCCGCACACCGACACAACGTCGCGTACAGCGCATGCAGCTGATCAAATAGTCAGCCGCAGGGGCTTCTCCCCGAGTCGATGACACCGTTTTTGCTTTGAAATTTCCATGAATGGGGGGATATTTCAGCAATAAGAGTGCTGAAAGGCGTCTGCACGAGAATCCGGCTTTCCGCCTCTCGCATCCTACCTGAAATACACCGGCCCCACAGTCCATCGCACAACGATGATTAGAACCAAAGACCTGACGCTCACCGCCATTTTCAACCAGAGCATCACGGAGTACGCTGAGCGTCCCGCACTTTCCTTCGTCTCGGCCACGCCGATGAGTTACAGCGAGCTCGGCGAAGCGGTCTCACAGGTGCGTGCCTCCCTGAGAAAGCTCGATGTGCGTCCAGGAGATCGTGTCGGCATCCTCAGCGGCAACATGCCGAACTGGGGGGTGGCGTACTTTGCCATTACAACCATGGGTGCAGTGGCGGTGCCGCTGCTGCCGGATTTTCATGAAAACGAGATCGGGACCTTTCTGCAGCACGCCGGGTGTGATGTGTTGTTTGTGTCGGCCAGGCTGTACCCGAAGCTTGCAGGCCTGGATTTACCACGTCTGAGGCATCGCGTGCTCATAGATTCATTCGAGATCATCGAAGACGGCGCGAAAGAGACCCGGACAGGTGCGCACGCTCCTCTCTGGCGTCCCTCATTCGGCGTGGAAGAAGCATCCGACGTACACGAGGATGACCTGGCGACCATTATCTATACCTCGGGGACGACAGGGAAATCAAAGGGCGTGATGCTGACGCATCGCAATATTGCGTTCAATGCAACGCAGGTGCAGACGATACAGCCCGTACAGCCGGAGGATGTGTTTCTTTCCATTCTCCCGCTTTCGCACACATACGAAAACACGCTCGGACTTATCCTCCCGATACTCACCGGCGCCTCGGTGCATTATCTCGAGAAACCTCCGACGGCCAGTGCGCTGCTGCCGGCGCTTGAGAAAGTGCGTCCCACAATCATGCTCAGTGTTCCTCTCGTCATTGAGAAAGTGTATAAGCAGCGTGTGCTTCCCGAAGTCACGCGCAATGGATTGCTTCGTCGCGTGCACGGGACGAATGCCGGCCGCAAACTGCTGTACCGCATTGCCGGCCGCAAACTTTTGAAGACGTTTGGGGGACGCCTGCACTTTTTCGGTGTCGGCGGCGCCAAGCTGGATGCGTCGGTTGAAGCATTCCTGCGCGAGGCGCGCTTCCCGTATGCCGTCGGATATGGTCTGACGGAAACCGCACCGCTGCTTGCCGGGGCCAATCCGGAGCATATTCGGTATCAGTCCACTGGTCCCGCCATGCAGGGCATCGAACTGCGCATTGCCGATGCGGATTCGCAGAGCGGCGAGGGCGAGATCCAGGCACGCGGGGCGAGCGTCATGCGCGGCTACTACAATGAACCCGAGCTTTCACGCGAGACGCTGACGGATGATGGCTGGTTCCGCACGGGCGATCTCGGCTGTTTCGATGAGGATGGCCATTTGTATATCAAGGGCAGGTTGAAAAATCTGATCGTCAGTTCCAGCGGTGAGAACATCTATCCTGAAGAAATCGAGTCGGTCATCAACCGTCACCGCTACGTCCTCGAATCCCTGGTCATGGAGCAGAAGGGGAAGCTTGTCGCTCTCGTGCATCTCAACTACGAGGAGATCGAGGAGCATTTCGCGCATATGAAGGAGGAAGCAGTGCAATATGTGCAAAAGAAGGTCGAAGAGACGCTGGACGAGCTGAAAGGATATGTCAACACACAGGTCAACCGTTTCTCACAGCTGGCGACGGTGATTGAGCAGCGTATTCCTTTCGAAAAAACTCCCACACAGAAGATCAAGCGCTTCCTCTATATTTCCGCCTGACCCGGGCGAAGCTGGCACCTCCTTCGAATTCCGGTTATTAACGATGATTTCACAAGGGGATGAATTTCCCACCCAGGAACGCTTTCAGGGTGCTGAGAGGTTTTATAGGTTGGGAGACGGTCAGGAATCACCATGCATACGGAGCGACAATGAAGAAACTTACTCTCGCAGAACAGCTTCTGCTGCTCGCAACCGATGACGAAAAAGGAAGCGTCGTAATGGCGGGGTCGACTTCGGTACCGTATGGTCTGGCCGGAGCGCTGCTGCTGGAATTACACATGCAGAAGCGCCTGCAATGGCGCGAGAAAACCGTCGCCCTGATTGATACCACTCCCACAGGCGATCCGCTGGCTGATGAAGCGATGGAGCTTATCCATGACTCGATCAAGGAGAGGGACGGCAAATACTGGGTGTCCCGGTTGCAGCGTAAAATCCCGAAGTTCCGCGCGCGTGTATTCGACAACCTTGTGCAGAAAGGCATTCTGAAGCGTGAGGAAAAGAAATTTCTGTGGGTTATTCCGTACAAGCGGTATCCCGAAGAGGATCCGCAGCCGGAACGTCGTGTGCGCGAGATGCTGCACGACCTGATCGAAGGACGCATTGCTCCAACCGAACGGCTTCTGGCGCTGCTCAGTCTCGTGCGCGCCTGCGACCTCATCACCGAAGTGTTCGGCAAATCGAACAAGCGCGAGATGAAGAAGCGCATCGATGCCTTTATCACGGACGAGAGGGTAGGGAAGGCAGTGTCAGCTGTCGTCGCCGAGGTAAACGCCGCCGTGATGGCTGCTGTGACAGCCGCTGTCGCATCCAGCGCAGCTTCTGCCGCATCTTCCTGACAACCACCATCAAAAGCATCCACGAACTCCGAGTATCCATGATCGCAAGCTGTTTTCGCGTTCTCATTCCCATCCTGATATTTATCGTTCCCGTCACACTTTTCGCGCAGCAGGCCCCCGCATCGGAGAATGCACGGGGGCCGTCGACGCAGTCCGGCTCTCCGCAGGCGACGCAGTCCGGCTCTCCGCAGGCGACGCAGTCCGGCTCTCCGCAGACGAAAAGCGGCGAAACAGTGCGCGGCATCATCGTTGATGATGAAAGCGGACATATCATTGAATATGCCAGCGTGGTGCTGTCGCGCAGCGCCGACAGCAGCATGGTGCAGGGAACGATCACGGATGCGGAAGGACGCTTCACACTCGACGATGTACCGGACGGACGCTACTATCTCGATGTGAGTTTCATGGGGTATGAGAAGCGGCGTGTCGATGGCGTTCGCGTGCAGGGAAATACCGTCGATCTCGGGCGCATCCGCATGGAAGTCGCCTCCATCGCCATGGAGGAAGTTGAAGTTGCCGCGGATCGTGCGCCGGTATCCTATGAGATCGACAAGAAAGTCATCAATGTAGAAGGACAGCTGACGGCCACGTCCGGAACAGCCGTTGACGTGCTTCAGAACGTCCCTTCCGTCACCGTGGACCTCGACGGCGCGGTTCGTCTGCGCGGCAGTGGTAGTTTTACGCTGCTGATCGACGGCCGTCCCTCAGCCCTCGATGCCTCTGATGCGCTCGAGCAGATTCCGTCGAGCGCCATCGAAAACATCGAAATCATCACCAATCCCTCCGCCAAATATGATCCCGAAGGCGTTTCCGGCATCATCAACGTCATCATGAAGAAGGGCCGGCAATCCGGCACCACCGGCACCTTCAATATCAATGCGGGAACGCAGGACCGCTATGGCGCCGATATGCTGCTTACGCAGCGGGGAGAAGGCTTCTCGGTGTATTTCGGTGGGGATTATGGAAAACGCGGGCGCTACGCAACCGAGCGTGAGAACAGCGAATTTCAGACGGGCGACGGAAGTATTCTCATTGACAGCAGAGGGGACTCGCGGCATGCCCGTGAGGGGTGGAGTCTGCGCAGCGGTATCGATCTCCCTTTCAGCGCACGGGATAATTTCGGGCTGGGACTCCGCTACGGATACCGGGATCATGGTGGAAACAGTACGATGGATTATGTCGAGACGCGAAGTGGCGAAATCCCGCGTTCTTACGTCAGTGAGAATACCCGTGGACGGGGTGGAAATTTCTTTGCCGGCGATGCCAACTACCAGCACCGTTTCGACGGTGAGAAACACGAACTGAACGCGCAGTTCTCGTACAGACATCGAACAGGGGAGGAGGAGACCACCGACGAGCTGCTGGACGAAAGCGGCACGATCACAAGCGGACGGCGCAGCACGGAAGATGGTCCCGGAACCAGGGTCGAAACCCGTGTTGACTATCTTCGTCCCCTCGGTACCGCTTCTTCACTCGAATCCGGTTACCAGTCGCGGATCAGTTCCTCGGAGGATATAACCACGTTGTCGGATTACGATACGCAGCAGCAGCAGTATGTGCTGCAGCCCGAATTCAGCCGTTCCACCACCTACGACCGCAACATTCATGCGCTGTACAGCATGTTCCGCAGCGAAGTGGGGCAGTTTGGTTTCCAGGCGGGATTGCGAGGGGAGTACACGGGCAGGACGGTGGAATACACCGATACCGCCGCGACCTTTTCCATTGACCGATGGGATTATTTCCCCACGCTCCACACCTCGTACAGTTTCTCCGCTACGCAGCAGATCATGGCCAGCTACACGCGTCGCATCGAGCGTCCACGAGGCTGGTATCTCGAGCCCTTCCTGACATGGATGGACGCTTACAATGTACGCGTTGGAAACCCTGACCTGCAGCCCGAGTACATCGATTCCTGGGAAATGGCCTGGCAAACCCACATTGGCGAAAACCTATTATCCCTCGAAGGCTACCACCGCGCGACTTCGAATAAAATCGAACGCGTGCGCAGTGTTTTCAATGATAACGTCACCCTGCATCGCGTGGAGAACGTCGGCAAAGAGACAGCCTCAGGTGCCGAACTGCTGTTCAACTTCCGCGCCTTCGGGTTATGGGACATCTACCTGCTCGGAAACGTGTATGATTACCGCATCAGCGGACAGCTGGGTGAACAGAATTTCGACGAGCAGCGCCTGACCTGGAATCTGCGTTTCAACAACACGCTGAAACTTTCACCGACCACCATGCTGCAGCTGAACCTGCGGTACAACAGTCCCTCGGTTTCCGCGCAGGGACGCACCGAAGGCTACGCCGTTGCCGATCTTGCCGTACGCCAGGAATTCTTCGACCGCCGCTTCTCCGCGACCCTCGACATCGGAGACGTCTTCGGCAGTGCCGACCGCGAATCCAGGACCTTCGGTACCGATTTTTCATCCTACCATTACTATGAACGCGAGTCACCCCAGGTCACCCTTACGCTGCGCTACAACCTGAACCCCGTCAAGAAGGAAAAGGGTGAAGAGCGCCGGGGCGGCGAAGAGTTCGACGACGAATTCTAGTGAGCTCGTTCCGTCCTGTGGACGGAACTCGCGCCTGAGCGCCGCTTCGCATCGCGCGGGAGTTCGCTTGCGCTCACGCAGGAGCGCCGCTTCGCGTCGCGCAGGAGTTCGCTTGCGCTCACGCAGGAGCGCCGCTTCGCGTCGCGCGGGAGTTCGCTTGCGCTCACGCAGGAGCGCCGCTTCGCATCGCGCGGGA